>NZ_NFIE01000013.1:0-72730 GCF_002161605.1 [Collinsella] massiliensis
TCTCGTAGCGGACGGGCGTGACCGGTCCCCGGCGCCTGGCCTCCCCGGTCACGCGGTCGACGTCGGCGAGCCTCGGCAGCCCCGAGCGGGCGACGATCCTCGCGCAGGTGCGGGCGGGCACGCCCGTGACGGCGGCGAGGGCGAGCGGGGCCAGGAGCATGGAACGCCTGGCCCCGATGACGCGCGCCTCGGCCTCGGCCGGCGTGGACCTCGGGAGCCTGCGGGGCCTGCTGGTCCTGTCCGACATCGGCTCGCCCCTGCGGGCGCGGGCGAGCCACTTGCTCGCGGTCTGGCGGCTGACGCCCATCTGGCGGGCGGCCTCGGCGACGCCGGCGCCGGCCTCTATGCGGGAGACGAGCGTCTCCCTTCCCCTGGGCGTGAGCCTTGCGTTAGGATGTTGGGACATGGGATGGCCCCCTTCGCTGCAAGCCTGAACAACTCACAGCATGCGGGAGCCATCCCTATTTGTCATCCCCGGGGCGTAAACAACGTCTTGGCACTGAACAGCTAAGCGCGGGTCGCGCACGGTATCGGAGCCGGCACGGCATCCGAAGCCCTTGACGGGGCGATCGGGTGCCGCGCCGGCTTCTTTGCTTCGACCGCTTAGCGCGCCTTGCGCACGGCGGCGAGGTAGAAGCCCTCGAAGCGCTGCGTGGGCGCGACGACGAGGGTGCCCGGGAGGGTCGTGGGAACCGTCGGGATCGTGCCCGCCTCGACAGCGTCCACGACGGCCTGCGCGGTCGGGGGGAGCGGGGCTGCGCCGTCGTCCTCGTCCGCGGCAGTGCGGTCGGTGAGGGGGATGAGCGTGCAATCGCGATGCCGTTTGAGCGCGGCGCGCACCTGCTCCTCGTTTTCCTGCTGCAGGATCGAGCAGGTCGAGTAGACGAGGGTGCCGCCGGGTTTCAGCACGGTGAGGGCGCGGTCAAGGAGGGCGCGCTGCGAGCGCGTCACCTTCGCGAGGAACGCGGGCGTCATGCGCTTCGCTGCCCGCTCGTCGCCGGCGCGGAGGGTTCCCGTGCCCGTGCAGGGCGCGTCGAGCAGGATCTGGTCGAACGAGAAGAACTCGTCGAGCCGGCGCGCGTCCACGCGCATGATGTTCACGTTGCGGGCGCCGAGCTTCTCGAGGTTGTAGGCGAGTTTCTCGGCGCGCGGCGCATGGAGCTCGCAGGCGGTGAGATGCGCCCTGCCGCCGGCGAGGGCGGCCATCTGAGACGTCTTCCCGCCGGGGGCCGCGCACATGTCGAGCACGTCGGCGCCCGGGCGCGGGGCGAGCACGAGCGGCGGCAGCATCGAGGAGAGGCTTTGCAGGTAGACGCCGCCCGTCTGGTAGATGGGAAGCTCCCAGACCGCGCGCTCGCGCACGCCGTCTCCGAGCACGAAGGCGTCCTCGTACCAGGGGGCGCGCTCGAAGGGGATGCCGGCGCGGGCGAGCGCGTCGGCGACCTCGGCCGCCGTCGCGACGAGGGTGTTCGCGCGGAGCGTCACCGGGCGCGCGGCAGCCTCCGCGTAGCCCGCCCGGATGGCCTCGGCGCCCGCGGCATCGCCGGATGCGCCGCGCGCGGCGAGCGCGTCCTCGATGAGGGAGGGAAGCGATGCGGTCTCGGCCATGCGGCAGCCTTTCTCCAAAGGGACGTTAGAACACCACGCCGAGCACCACGAGCGCGACGCAGATGACGAGGGCGGCGAAATCGATGCCGCGCAGCGGGTAGCGCTTGAAGGCGGAGGCACGCGTGCGCAGGTAGAAGCCGCGCTCCTCGGCGGCGAGCGCCGTCGCGTCGGTCTTGCCCACGCTCGAGATGAGCAGCGGCACGCAGAGCGGCAGCATGAGGCGGATCTTCTTCAGGGGGTTCGGCGTGTCGTACTCCACGCCGCGCGCCGTCTGCGCCTCCATGATGGCGTTCATCTCCTGGCTGAACACCGGCACGAAGCGCAGGGCGGTCGTGAACGTGAACGCGTACTTGTAGGGCACGTGGAGCACCTCGACGCAGGCGTTGGCGAGGTCGGTGAGCTGGGTGGTCACGAGCGCCGGGATGAGCGGCAGCGCCAGGCACAGCAGGCGCAGGCAGACCATGCCGCCCAGCTCGATGCCGCGATCGGTCATGAAGAGGAACACGGTGCGCCCCTCGCGCATGAGGATGGTCTGCATGAGGAACATGATGACCGCGAGCGGGATGAGCAGCTTGAGGAACGACCCCACCTGCCGCATGACGTGCACGGCGGCGCTCACGGCCAGGGTGAGCGCGAGCAGGGCGATGAGAAGGATGGGCGAATCGGCGAGCAGCGAGGCCGCGATCACGCCTGCGGCGAGCGCGATCTTGGTCACGGGGTTCAGCCGGTGCAGAATCGTGTCGCCCGGCACGTAATCGATGATGCTAACCACGGTTGACCAGCTCCTTCACGCACGCAACCACTTCCGAGACCTCATGCAGCCCGGCAAAGGCGGGCGAGACCGTCCGCTCGAGCGCGTGCGCGAGCTCGATGACCTGCGGCGGCTCAATGCGCGCCGCGCGCATGAGCGCCTCGTCGGCGAACAGCGCGCTCGCCGGCCCGACGGACAGGATCTCGCCGTCCGCCATGACCGCGATGCGCTCCGCGAAATCCGAGACGACCTCCATGTCATGGCAGACCATGAGGACGGCGCTCCCCGCGCGCGCCATGTCGCGCACCGTTTCCATCACCGTCATGCACTCGCGGTAATCGAGGCCGCTCGTAGGCTCATCGAGGATGATGAGCTCGGGCTCGAGCACCACGACCGAGGCGAGGGCGACCATCTGGCGCTGCCCGCGCGAGAGCGAGAACGGCGCCTCGTCGGCGGGCAGCCCGAACCGCTCGATAACGGGGAGGGCGCGCCGGCGCGCCTCGGCGGCCTCGACGCCCGCGAGCTCCAGGCCGAAGGCGACCTCGTCGAGGACGGTGTCGCGGCAGATCTGGTGGTCGGGGTTCTGGAAGAGGGTGGCGGCATGGCGTGCGATCTGGCTCACGCGCACGGTGCGCGTATCGAGGCCGGCAACCGTGACGCTGCCGGATGCGGGCTTGAGGAGGCCGTTGACGAGCTTGGTGAGCGTCGTCTTGCCGGCGCCGTTCTGCCCCACGATCCCGACGAGCTCGCCGGGATACACGGTGAGCGAGAGGTTCCGCACCGAGCCGCCTCCGCCCGGATAGGCGAAGGAGACGTCGCGCAGCGCCAGGATGGGCTCGCCAGCGGGCCGCTCGGCCGCGCCGTCATTCGCGGGCGCGTGTCGCACCGGGGGCTCCGCGGGGGCGGGGAGGGTGACCCCGTGCCGCGCGCAGATGCGCTCGATGAGCGCGACGGCCTCGTCGACGCGCAGGCAGGGCTCGGCCGCGTCGGTGAGGCCAGCTGCGGCCAGGCTGTTCGACACGCGGGCGACGCGCGGGCTGTCCACGCCGATCGCGCGCAGCTCAGAGGCGTGCGCGAACACCTCGCGCGGACTCCCGTCGAGGACGATGCGGCCCGCGTCCATCACGGCGATGCGCCCGCAGTAGCGCGAGAGCAGGGCGACTTTCTGCTCGATGACCACGATGGTGATGCCGAGCTCCCGGTTGATGGCGCGGAGCGTGTCGTAGACCACGAGCGAGCTCGCGGGGTCGAGGGCGGCGGTGGGCTCGTCGAGCACGAGCACGCGGGGTTGCAGGGCGAGGATGGCGGCGATGGCCACCTTCTGCTTCTGCCCGCCCGAGAGCGTGGCGAGCTCGCGATGGCGCAGGTCCGCGATGCCCACCGTCTCGAGGATGGAGCTCACGCGCTCCTCGATCTGGTCGTGCGGCACGCCGAAGTTCTCGAGGCCGAAGAGCACCTCGTCCTCGACCACGGAGGCGACCATCTGCGCGTCGATGTCCTGGAGCACGCTGCCCACCACGCGGGAGATGTCGGTGAGCGTCGCCTCGCAGGTGTCGCGCCCGTCGACGCGCACCGCGCCGTAGAACGCCCCGCCGAAGTGGTGGGGGATGGCGCCGGACATGGCGGCAGCGAGGGTCGACTTGCCGGCGCCCGAGGGGCCGATGATGCCGAGCATGTCGCCCGGGTGGACGGTGAGGGTGATGTCGTCGAGCGCGCGCGTGTCCTCGCCTGCATACGAGAACGACACGTGGTCTATATCGATGATCGTTTCCATTGCGCGAATCGTGCCTTTTCCTAACGGGGCGGTTGCCGGGCGATGTGCGTGCATCCTTGTTCAGGATTATCACAGAAAACGGGGCCGCGTGCGCAGCCCCGTCGGCGAGGGTTAAGCTAGTCGGCGATCTTGAGCGCCTTCTTGATGGGCAGGTAGAGCGCCGCGACGATGATGGCGTTCGCCACGCCCGTGCCCGCCACCACGGGGAGCATCACGACGAGCGTCGCGTCCATGGTGCGCAGCGCGTAGATGACGATGACCGCGTAGATGAGGCCGGAGAGGTAGGTGGTCACGAAGGTGCCGAGCGCGGGCACGATGGCCTTGGCCTTGGTACGCATGAGGCCGTTCACGATGAGCGCCATCACGAGCGCGGCGATGGGCTCGGCCACGAGGTCGGGCCCCTTGACCGAGGCGGAGATCTGGATCACGGCACCGGCGATGAGGCCGATGACGATGGCCTGGGGCGCCTTGGGCCGCACGACGAGGATCTCGAGGCAGAAGGCGGCGATGATGAATTCGGGGCTCAGGGTGCCCATGGTGAGGCTCGAGAGCGCCTTACCCACGGTCATGTTGAGGATGAAGCCGGCGGCGAGCAGGATGGCGAGCAGGACGAGGTTGCGGATGTCGAGGGTGCCGCGATCGACGGTGGCGACGGTGCGGGGCTGGGAGGTGGTGCTCTGGCTCATGGTGATCAACCTTTCATATCGTGCGCCGGGTACGTTTCCGGCGGGTGCGTGCGGCGTGCGGACGGGGGCGCGTGATGCGTGCCGGTCGAAGATGGTGAGCCAGGGGTTCGCACAGAAAAAGGCCCCCGGTCTCCCGGAGGCCTTTTGCTGGTACCTGGATGCAGGCGCAAGGGCTACCGTCGACCGACCGTATTCGCATCACGCCACCACCAGTTGTTGAGAGCGTTCGTGCGGTTCAACATGGCGGGGCTCCTTTCAGTCGGTCGGGCGGGCTCGTGCGCTCGCGTTGGGGGCACTATACCACAGTCGGGGCGCGCATGTTGCGCGCACGGCGAAGATTGCCGGCATGTTTCTGCGCCCCGCCCCTGGGGTCGCGGCGGGCGAGCCGCGGCTTAGCTCGCGATCTCGCCCAGGAAGGCGCGGGTGCGCTCGCTGCGCGGGTGCTCGAAGATCTCTTCGGGCGCGCCCTGCTCCTCGATCACGCCGCCGTCCATGAACACCACGCGGTCGGCGACGTCGCGCGCGAAGCTCATCTCGTGCGTCACGACGATCATCGTCATGCCGCCCTGCGCGAGCTCACGCATGACGTCGAGGACGCCGCGGACGAGCTCGGGGTCGAGCGCACTCGTGGCCTCGTCGAAGAGCATGACGTGCGGGTCCATGGCGAGCGCCCGCGCGATGGCCACGCGCTGCTGCTGGCCGCCCGAGAGCTCGTCGGGGTAGTGGTCCTCGCGCTCGGCGAGCCCCACGCGCTCCAGCTCGGCGTGCGCGATGCGCTCCGCCTCCGCGCGGTCGCGCTTCAAGACCTTCATCTGCGCGATCATGACGTTGTGCAGGGCGTCGAGGTGCGGGAAGAGGTTGAATTGCTGGAACACCATGCCCATGCGCTTGCGCACGTCGTTGACGTCGACGCCCTTCTGGCAGATGTCGTCCCCCTCGAAGATGATCTCGCCGCTCGTGGGCTCCTCCAGGCGGTTCAGGCACCGGAGCATCGTCGACTTGCCCGAGCCGGACGGCCCGAGCACCACGACGACCTCGCCCTTGCGGACGTCGAACGAGATGTCCTTGAGCACCTCGAGCGAGCCGAAGCGCTTGCTCAGGTGCCGGATGGAGAGGATGGGCTCCTCGCCCGCGGCGCTCCCCGCGCCCGCCGCTGCCTGCTTGCGCTGCTCTGTCTCTGCCATGGCTAACCCTCCTTAACGGCGGCCTTGCGGGCACGCGCGCGCTTGCGTCCGCTGTGGGTGCGCATCCGCTCTTCCAGATGACGCGTGACCTTCGAAAGCGGCAGGGTGATGATGAGGTAGAAGAACGCGGCCACGATATAGGGCGTGATCGAGCCGGTCGAGGCCACGATCGTGCGCGCGTACATCACGAGCTCCATGATACCCACGGCCGCGAGCAGCGACGAATCCTTGTAGAGCGTGATGAACTCGTTGGTGAGGTTGGGGATCACGTTGCGGAACATCTGCGGCAGGACGATGTAGACCATCGTCTGCAGCCGCCCCATGCCGAGGCTGCGCGCCGCCTCCGTCTGCCCCTTGTCGATGGAGAGGATGCCCGCGCGGAAGATCTCGCACATGTAGGCGCCGGAGTTCAGCATGAGCACGATCACGCCGAGCGGGAACTTGGGCAGGCTCAGGCCGGCGAGCGGAAGCCCGAAGAACGCGACGTAGATCTGCAGGAAGAGCGGCGTGCCGCGCATGAAGTTCACGTAGGTGGTGGCGATGCCGCGCCACAGCACGAACTTCGAGAGGCGCATGGTGGCGAGCAGCAGCGCGAGCGGGATGGCGAGCGGGAACGAGATGGCGACGACGGCGATGGAGGTGAAGAAGCCGTTGAGCACCACGGGGAAGCTCGTCACGATGAGCGTCGGGTCGAAGAAGAGGTGGAGGAAGCGGTTGGAATTCCACGCCTCGACCCACGGCTGCTCGTCGAGCCAGTGGGCGATCGACTCAGCAGTTGAGATGCCCTGCACGGAGATGGGTGGGATGTCGTCAAGCTCATGATCGCCGGTCGCGTCCGTGTAGCTCGCGGCGACCTGCATCTCGCCGCCGTTCTGCGGGAAGTACACATCATCGATCATGATGCTGAGGTGTCCTGCCTGCGTGATCGCGGGCGAGAAGTCGAAGACGATGTCCTGCCCGTCGACGCTCATGCGGTACTCGACCTTCGTGCGCGTCAAGAGGTCATCGCCGGTGAGGAGCGTGAGGGAGAGGTCGTCCGTCCCGAACGTCGTGCCCTCGGGCACGGTCAGGACGAGCTGGGAAACGCCCTCACCTTCCTCGATCGCGGTCTCGAAGGTGATGCGCGACTGGGTCGCGCCCATGATGACGGTGGGGTCGTTATCGGAGTTGGGGCGACCTGTGCAGCGCACGGTCTCCATGGCGTCGGCGGGCGCGGCGAGCGCGAGCGCGAGGACGAGCGCCGCCAGGACGGCGGCGATGCGCGTAAGGGCGCGGTCTAGGTGCGCGCTGGGTGTCGGTGTGTACGTTTCCACGGTGCCTTCCTCGATTTCTACCGTCTGCGCCCCCACCGGGCGGGCAGGGGCGCGGACATCGTCGGCATATCGCGTGCGGTCTTGGCTACAAGCACTAGCCCATGTTCTTCTCGATGAGCTCATCGAGCGTGCCATCGTCCTGGAGGGCCTCGATGGCCTCGTTCAGGGCGTCGAGCAGCGGCTCGTTATCCTTGGACACGGCGATGGCGTACTCCTCGCCCGTCGCGGAGGTGAGCACGACGTGCAGGTCGGTATAGGCGCCCGCGAGCATCTGGTTCACCACGGCGGCGTTGCCGCACACGGCGTCCGCCTGGCCCGAGTTCACGGCAGCGAAGGCGTCCGTGAAGTTGGGGAAGGGCAGCTGCTCGGCGTTCGGGTAGTTCTCGGCGGCGAAGTCGGCGCCGGTCGAGCCGCTCTGGACCGCGATGGTCACCGCGGCGTCGTTGAGCGCTTCGGCCGCGTTGTCCTCGGTGATGATCGTGTTGTCGGAGAGCGTGGCGACCGCCTGGTTGTCGACGTAGTACGGCGTGGTGAAGTTGACCTCCTCCTCGCGGTCGGGGGTGATGGAGATGCCGGAGAGGCCCGCATCCGCCTGGCCGCCCGCGACGATGGCGGGGACGATGCCGTCGAAGTCGATGTTGGTGTAGGCGCACTCGAGGCCGAGGTAGTCGGCGATGGCGCGGCCGAGGTCCATGTCGAGGCCGACGTACTCGCCGTCCTCGAGGTTCTCGAACGGCGGGTAATCGGGCGACGTCGCGAACGTGATGGTGCCCGCCTCGAGGAGGCCGAGGTCATCCGAGCCGGTCTCGGCCGAGCCCGAGCCCTCGACGACCGTGGTCTCGTCCGTGTTCCCCGAGCAGCCGGCGAGCCCGGCCATGCCCGCGATGCCTGCGACCGCGGTGGGGATGAATTGCCTGCGCGTGAGTTCCATGATGATGCCCCTTCCGATGACGCCGCCGGGCGTCCTATCCGTTCGGCGGCATGTGGTTCTGATAGAGTATGCAATTCTCTGATGAAATATGCAAGGTTGAATGAAATGTAGCCGTATAGTAACGGATGTGAAACAATAAACTGGATAATTAAGGAGCAATTAAGCATACCGGGGGCGACATGCCGGGCGTGCACCGGCCAAGCGGCAGGTAGCGGCAGGGGCCGGCGCGCGCACCGGTTCGCTGCATGCTCGATGCGGGCGAACCGGCGCCGGGCGGCAGCGCCGATGCGGGGATCTCTGCTTGTGGGGGAGGCGCGCTTGCGCCCGTCAGCCTCGGTGCAGGTTCGAGAACTCGTCGACGATGATATCGAGGCACCGCGGCAGCACGCGCGCGCCGAACACACCGGAGTTGTTCGGGATGACCTCGCCGTCGAACTGCATGCCGAGCGAGGGCTTGCAGGTGATCTTTGCCTGCTTGGCCTGGAACGTCTTGAACTGCGGGCGGCCGAGGCCCTTGCCCACCGGGTCGAGGACGGCGGCGGCCACGGTGGGCAGCAGCCCCACGAGCGTCGTGGGCTTCACCACGGCGATGTCGAGGAGGCCGTCGTCCATGCGGCAGTCGGGGAAGAGGTTGATCTCGTTTTGGATGCAGGCGGTGTTGCCCACCATGCACGAGATGCCATCGATCTCGTCCACCCGGCCGTCGTGCTCGATGGTGAAGTGCGCCACCTGCGGCTCGGGCGTCGAGAGGGCGGAGAGCAGGTAGGCGATCTCGCCGAGGTCGTTCTTCGCGGGCGCCGCCTTCTGCATGATGGTCGCGTCGAAGCCGGAGCCCGCGATGTTGATGAAACCGTGCCGGCGGGTCTCGCCGGTCTCGTCCATCCAGAAGAGCTCGCCCATGTCCACCTTCGCGGTCACGCCGGCACGGCAGGCGTGCGCGAGGGCGGCGGCGTCGGGCGCGTTGCCGATGTTCTGGAAGTAGAGGTTCGCGGTGCCGGAGGGGAAGACGAGGATGGGCACGCCGCAGTCGCGCAGAAGATCGAGGACGTTCGCGACGGTGCCGTCGCCGCCGGAGACCACGATGCGGTCGAAGGAGCGCGCGTCGGCGACGGCGTCCTCGCGCTCGAGCTCGGGGCCTATGAAGCGCAGCACGATCTCATCGCCCGCCGTGGAGAGTGCATGGATGAAGGTGAAGATCTCGTCCGAATGCGGCCCCGACGCAGGGTTATGGATGATGAGACAGCGCATAGCCTAGTTTCCGTTCCAGCCTAAGGCGTGTATAGTTACCATAATGCAATGTCGTTATCCTACCGCGGCGCCTTGCCGCCGGACGCGAGACTGAAGCGAGCATGTATATTTCCACAGACGAAGACCTCCGGTCATTCTGCGACCGCGCCCGCGCGTTCGAGGCGGTCGCGGTCGATACCGAGTTTTTGCGCGAGAAGACCTACCACCCGCGGCTCTGCCTCGTGCAGGTCGCCACGCCCGAGGAGTGCGTCGCGATCGACCCGCTGGCCGTGGGCGACCTCGCGCCGCTCGCGTCGCTTCTGGGCGACCCGGCCGTCACCAAGGTCTTCCACGCCTGCTCGCAGGACATGGAGGTGCTGCTCCAGACGCTCGGCACCCTGCCCGCGCCCATCTTCGACACGCAGGTGGCCGCGGCGTTCCTCGGCGAGCGGCAGCAGATCTCGTACAACGGCCTCGTCCACGCCTTCTGCGGCGTCACCTTGCCCAAGAGCGAGTCGCTCACGGACTGGGCGCGCCGGCCGCTCACGGTCAAGCAGCTCGAGTACGCCCTCGATGACGTGCGCTACCTCATCCAGGCCTACCACCTCATGGTGGGCCGGCTCAACACCGAGGGGCGCCTGGGGTGGGTGCTCGACGAGCTCGCCCCGCTCGCGGCGCGCGAGCACTACGAGGTCGACAAGCGCGAGGTCTACAAGAAGGTGAAGCGCGTGAACTCGTGCACGCGCCGGCAGCTCGGCATCGCCCGCGAGCTCGCCGCCTGGCGCGAGGCGCGCGCGGAGCGGCGGAACATCCCGCGCAAATGGGTCATCTCGGACGAGGTGCTCATCGCCCTCGTGAAGCGCGCGCCCCGCGACGAGGCGGGGTTTCGGAGCATCCGCGGGACCGAGCAGCTCTCCGAGGCGGACGTGACCTCCGCCCTCATGGCCGTCGAGCGCGGCATGACCTGCCCGACGGCCCAGCTGCCGCCCGCCTTCCACACCCGGCCGCGCCCGTCGGGCGACCACGAGAGCGTCGTCGACCTCATGTACGCGCTCGTGCGGGTCGTGGCGGAGCGCTCCGGCGTGGCGGCCGGCATGATCGCCTCCCGCGACGACCTCTCCGACTACGTCGAGCACCCCGAGCGGAGCCCGCTGCGCGAGGGCTGGCGCTTCGAGCTTCTGGGCGCCCGCCTGGACGACCTGCTCTCGGGCAACATGGGGCTCACCGTGAAGGACAAGAAGATCGAGATCCTCTAGGCCGCGCCCGCGCATCTCGCGACCGGCCGCTGTCCGCTGCGCTCTTTTGTCCGCGCCGTTTGCTACACTCGAATCGGCAAGAACACGCGTGAGAGAGATGATCGCATGAATGCTTGGAATCTGACCGGGACGGCGCCGCAGACGCCAGCGAAAGGCGAGGACGCGCTGTCCGTATCGCAGGCGGTGGAGCTCGCAGCGAACGCGCTCGACGCCCTGCCGATGCTCACGGTGATCGGCGAGGTGACGGGCTTCCGCGGTCCCAACGCCCGCAGCGGCCACTGCTACTTCCAGATCAAGGACGACGCCGCGGCCGTCGACTGCATCGTGTGGCGCGGCACCTACGCGAAGCGCTCCTTCGACCTGCGCGACGGCATGGAGGTGCAGTTCACCGGCAGCTTCAACCTCTACAAGCCCACGGGGCGCATGAGCTTCGTCGCGCGCAGCTTCACGCTCGCCGGCGAGGGGCTGCTGCGCCAGCAGGTCGCCGCGCTTGCCGAGAAGCTCCGCCGCGAGGGGCTCATGGACGAGGCGCGCAAGCGCCCCATCCCCGCGTTCTGCACGCGCGTCGCGGTGGTGACCTCGCTTTCCGGAGCGGTCATCGACGATGTGAAGCGCACGCTGCGCCGCCGCAACCCGCTCGTGGAGCTCGTCTGCGTGGGCGCGAAGGTGCAGGGCGAGGGCGCCCCGGCGGAGCTCATCGAGGGGCTCGCCCGCGCCGCCGCGCTCGACCCCGCGCCCGACTGCATCCTGCTCGTCCGCGGCGGCGGGTCGTTCGAGGACCTCATGACCTTCAACGACGAGGCGCTCGCCCGCGCGGTCGCCTCCTGTCCCGTCCCGGTGGTGACGGGCATCGGCCATGAGCCCGACCAGTCGATCTGCGACATGGTGAGCGACCGTCGCTGCTCGACGCCCACGGCGGCTGCCGAGTCGGTCGCGCCCGCCATCGGGGACCTCATCGACCTGCTCCATGCGCGCGAGCGCCGGCTCTGCGCCGCCACCTCGTCGCTCGTGCGCGGCGCCTCGGGCGGGGTGGGGGCGCTCTTGGCGCGATTCGAGGGCGCCATGGGCGCGCGCCTCGCCCAGGAGCGCCGCGTCCTCGACGGCCTGGGGAACCGCGGCTGCCTGCGGAGCCCGGGCTATATCGTGGAGCGCCGCCGCTCCGAGGTCGCCCAGACCGCGGACCGCTTCGAGCGCGCCGTCGACCGCTCCCAGGAGCGCTTCGCGGGCGCGCTCGAGGGCATGCCGCGGCGGTTCCACGCCGCGACGGCGCGGCTCTCGGCGTTCGGGCACGGGCTCGAGCTCGCGGATGCGCGCCTGCGCGCGGCGGGCGAGGGCATCGCCGAGGCGCGCAGGCGCGACCTGGGCGCGCAGGCGGCGAAGCTCGACGCGCTCTCGCCGCTCAAGGTGCTCGCGCGCGGCTACGCCATCGCCTACGGCGATTCGGGCGTCCAGGTGAGCGCGCACGCGTTCGCGCCGGGCGACGCGCTCCGCGTCCGCTTCGCCGACGGCGAGGTTTCCGGCACGGTGGATACGGTATCTGATCGCGGCCTTTCGGCCCGCGGTGACGAAGAGGAAAGGTGAGAGGCATGGCAGAGACGAAACCCATCGAAGAGATGAGCTACAAGGAGGCTTCCCAGGAGCTCGAGCGCATCATCCGCTCGCTCGAGTCGGGGGACCTGGAGCTCGAGGAGTCGCTCGAGGGCTATACCCGCGGCGTCGAGCTGCTCAAGAGCCTGCGCAGCCGGCTCGCGGCGGCCGAGCAGAAGGTGAGCGTCCTCATGAAGGACGTCGACGGCACGGAGACGCTCGTCGCCGCCGCGCCCGCGGACGATTCCGACGCGCTCAGGCTGTAGCGTCCCAGCGCGGCGGCGGGGTCGATCCGCCGCACGCGTTCCCGAAAGCAACCAGGCTGAAAGGAGCCTCCCATGGATGATTGCATCTTCTGCAAGATCGCCGCGCATGAGATCCCCTCGACCGTGGTGTACGAGGACGACCTCGTGATCGCCTTCGACGACCTCGAGCCCCAGGCGCCGGTCCACACGCTCGTGATCCCCAAGGAGCACTACCAGGACATCACGGACGGCGTGCCGGCCGAGACGCTCGCCGCCATGGCCCATGCGGTGGACGAGGTGGCGAAGGCCAAGGGGCTCGGCTCCGGCTTTCGCGTCATCTCGAACAAGGGCGCGGACGCCGGCCAGACGGTCATGCACTTCCATATGCACGTGCTCGGCGGCAAGCCGCTCGGCGAGGGTCTCGTCTAGAATGGTATACCGCCCATCGTGCTGCCTTCTGCCTAGCGACGCCGGCGGCATGCGAGTATCATGAAAGCGTATGTGCAGCACGGCTTCGCGCCGTGACGATCATCGCGGCCAGCGGCCGCCGACCAAGGGGGTTACATGAACGTACTGGTCATCAACGCCGGTAGCTCGAGCCTTAAGTACCAGCTGCTCGACACCAAGACGCGCGAGGTGTTCGCGAAGGGCAACGCCGAGCGCATCGGTATCGAGGGCTCGTTCATCGGGCACGAGGAGTATGGCAAGAAGGACAAGCTCGAGGTCGAGCTGCCCGACCACCGCACCGCCATCAAGCACATCTTCGACATCCTCGCGACGGTCGACGAGAAGCCCGAGGGCATCGGCCACCGCGTCGTCCAGGGCGGCTGGTACTTCCCCGAGTCCGCCGTGGTGACCGACGAGACGCTCGGCTGGGTGCGCGAGGTCGCGCCGCTCGCGCCCCTGCACAACTACGCCGAGGCGGACGTCATCGAGATCTGCCGCGAGATGTTCCCCGAGCTGGGCAACGTTATCGTGCCGGACACGGCGTTCCACTACAACATGCCCGAGCGCGCCTGGCGCTACGCCATCCCGCGCGACGTGGTGGATACCTATCATGTGCGCAAGTACGGCGCCCACGGCACGAGCCACCGCTATATCTGGCGCACCGTTGACGAGTTCATGGGCGGCGCCGCCCACAAGCTCGTGAGCTGCCATCTGGGCTCCGGCGCGTCGCTCTGCGCCATCGAGGACGGCGCGTGCATGGACACGACGATGGGTCTCACCCCGCTCGACGGCCTCATCATGGGCACGCGCTGCGGCACCGTCGACCCCGCGACCGTGTTCTACCTCAACCGCGTCGCCGGCATGAGCATCGACGAGATCGACACCATGATGAACAAGAAGTCCGGCCTGCTCGCCGTCTCGGGCGTGTCGAGCGACTCGCGCGACGTCTGCGCCGGCGCCGCCGAGGGCAACGAGCACTGCGCCATGGCGATCGAGATGTTCTGCTATCGCGTCGGCCAGCTCTTCGCCGAGATGGCGGCCTCTATGGGCGGCGTCGACACCATGGCGTTCACGGCGGGCATCGGCGAGAACTCCGTCGAGCTGCGCCAGGGCGTGGCGGACAAGCTCGCCTGGCTCGGCGTGAAAATCGACCCCGAGCTCAACACCATCCGCTCGGACGATCCGCGCGTCATCTCCACGCCGGATTCCGCCGTCACCGTGCTCGTGGTGCCGACGAACGAGGAGCTCATGATCGCCCTCGACGTCGAGGCGCTGCTGGGGTAAGGCCCGTGTAGCGGCCTGCCCCCAGGTACGCCGCCTGGCCGTCTCGGAGCTTTTGCATGGAGCCCGATTCCGGTTTTCGCCGGGGTCGGGCTCATTGCATGCCGGGCGTCCATAGCGCTCAGAGCTGCTCCCGAACCGACCTCGTGCACATTTTTAGTAGGAGGCGGGTACTTTTTTGTCGTTTCGCGGGGGGGGGGTACCTCTTTGGAGCTATAATCGCCGAAGAAGTGTGCTTTTTGGCTGCTTGCGCGTAACAGCGGCTCCGACCATATCGTCTGTTTGCTTCACGCCCAAGCGGTCGCGAACGTGGTTGATTTGGAGGGCCGAAACGATGATCAAACGCAGCAGAATGTGGGGGAGGGCCCTGTTCGGGCGCGGTATGCTCTTCGCGCTCGCATGCGTCGCCTTCGTCATCGCCGGCACGACGGCTGCGTACGCGGCATCGTATGGAACGTGGGAGGGCGATACCGCGGAGTACACCGTCCCGGGCGTCTCGCCGCGCGGCACCACCATCAACCTGTTCGACTACTGGCTCACGGGCGATTCGACCAAGGATAACCAGAAGTGGACGAGCGATGCGGTCAAGCAGGAGCTCTCCGAAGCCGGTATCAATGCGAGCCATGAGCTCAAGTTCGGCAACCAGATGGGCGGATACGGCGGTGCTTGGAACAAGTGGACGGGCAGCTCGAACCCGAGGAGCGGCCTGGTCGAATCCACCTTGCATGACGGCTATCCGCAGGGAACGGATATCTTGAGCAACCAGTCGCTTGCCTACCTGTTCGATGGCACGGACGATACGAGCGGGACGCCGGGCAAGCGTGTGTATCGCGATGTGAACGACCTGCTCCAGGTCGACGACAACGGCTATTACTACTACAGCTCCAAGAAGAACTTCGCCCAGTACAACGCGGATACGAACGATTTCACCCTGTATAATCGCGCCGGCATCAAGTCCAACGGCGCTTCCGGTGAAAACGGCCAGTTCTTCCCGTTCGATTCGGGCTCGGAGGTGTTCACGGTCAACGGCGCTGCACTCGAGCCGAGCGGCATCGTCTCCACGAGCAACGACCTGAACCACTTCTTCGGCATGTCGATGTCCACGCAGTTCGTGCAGCGCTACGGCGGCCACACCTCCGAGGACGGCGGCACCACGGTCACCTACAACTTCTCGGGCGACGACGACGTGTGGATCTACATCGACGGCGTGCTCGTGGGCGACCTCGGCGGCCTGCACGACGCCGCGTCCATCACGATTGACTTCAGCACGGGCGGCATCGTCATCTATGAGGACAAGGACGGCGACAACGAGTTCAACGACGGTGATCAGAAGCTCAGCAGCACGACGCTTAAAGACTGCTTTAAGAGCGCCGGGGCGAGCACCGACGCCTTCAACGAGGACAATAGCACCTTCAAGGATGACACGTACCACACGCTCGACTTCTTCTACCTTGAGCGCGGCGCCGTCGACTCCAACATGTCGCTCCGCTACAACCTCATGAGCATCCCCGAGTCGGGCATCGTCAAGGTCGACCAGGCGGGCACCGGCATCGAGAACATTGGGTTCACGCTGTACCCGGCGGATGAAAACTACGACTACGACGAGAACACCGCGAACCCCGTTCACGGCACGACGACCAAAGACGGCGAGATGGTCTTCACCTACCAGAACGCCGCCGGCCAGGATGTGCCCATCGCGCTCGAGCAGCTCGGCCTGCGCAGCGCCTACTGGGTGCTCGTCGAGGACAAGGTGCCGAACGGCTACCGGGGCGGCAGCGAGATCCACCTGCGCTTCTCCACCGTGAATGACAACGGCTCGGGCGAGGGCGTGCTGCTCGTGAGCAACCAGTGGGAGACGGGCGCCTACTCGCAGCCCCATGTGACGGCCATCGCCGGTGCGCAGGTGACCGACATGGATAACCAGACGTATGAAGCTGCTGACGGCGTGATGTTCGCCGTGGTCATGCAGAAGGGCGAGAACGACCGGTGGCATCCCGTCACCGGCAACGCCTTCGATGGCTGGAACGTCGCCGCAGGGACCGAAGACGATAAGAACGCCGTGCTCGAGGCGGCGAAGGCGGATGGCTACGTGTTCGCCCTGGGTACCGGCGGCGGCTACGAGGTTACCATCGAGAACCTCCCCGGCGACATCACGACCTATGCCCACATGATCCAGACGCGGGATAACTTGAGCGTCGACGACGCGGAGGCACAGGCCGCGTACACCGTCCGGTACTACTATTGCGCGAACGCCGCGTCGCTTGATGAGATCACAAACGCGAGCAACATCGTTCAGATCAACCCGAACGTGGAGGGCGACGACTTCCAGCGCATTTTCTCGGTCACCCTGAACATCCCCAACATCAAGAACGAGCTCTCGCTCGTGAAGACGGATGCAACGAGCGGGGAGCCCATGCCGGAGGTCGAGTTCAAGCTCTATAAGGATGCCGACAGGGATGGGCAGCTTGATACTGGCCAGGACGCCGTCGTGCACACCATGACGACGGACGAACAAGGCCGCCTGCAGGTGACCACCGACGGCGACATCCTCGCCGACGGCTCCTACGTCCTCGTCGAGACCACGCCCGACGGGTACATCGAGCAGACGCCGTCCATCCGCATCGAGGTGGGCGACGACGGCGTGCACGTGAACGCCGGCACGGCGGATGACAACGTGACGGTGGAGACGGGCATCGGCGAGCTGGTCTACAGCATGAACGGCTTCGCGGCCAACGACCAGGTCGACCCGACCCTGCACGACGTCAAGGCGCAACCGCAGGCGAGGGAGAGCTACCCCGATGACGCCGACTGGAAGGACATCGACGGCGCGGCGGAGCTCCACTACCACTACAACAACACCGGCGACAACAGCCTCGATTACGTGGCGACCGATTCCGCCCACGCCTCGTATACCGCGCAGGCAGGCTGGTCGCGCCTGAACGTCCAGCAATGCCTGAACGACCACGGCGACGGCACCGGTACCAGCAACAGCGACAAGAAGCAGAATCTCGGGGGCCAGAGCCTCAACGCCCTCTTCACCGGCGAGGTCACGATCCATGTGACCAACCAGAAGAAATACGAGGGCGACCTGAGCTACAGCGCCGAGGGCGACCTGACCATCGTCAAGCACATGCGGGGCGCCGACATTAAGGACGGGCAGTTCTCGTTCAAGGTGACGGCCGCGAGCGATGAGGCCGCGGCGCTCATCGGCATCGCGGACGGCCAGCGCTCGGAGGTGGTGTCGCTCAAGGGCGATACCCCGATGGGCGACGACGGCGTGGCCACGGCCGGCATGACCATCTTCAACGACATGGCCTTCTCGAGCGACCATGACGGGAAGACGTTCACCTACACGGTGGAGGAGGTCATCCCCGAGGGTGCGGACGCCCGGAACCGCCTGGACGGCATCGTCTATGACGACACGGTGTACACCGTCGAGGTCGCGGTCGACTACGACGACGCCACGGGCAAGCTGACCGCCACCACGACGGTCGTCGCCGACGGCGACGAGGGCAGCGCCCGCACCTACGTCTACGACAATACGGGCGCTGAGCACGAGGCCGCCGTGCTCGAGTTCGAGAACGCGGTGGAGGAGCAGACGCCGCCCGAGCTTCCGTCCACCGGCGGCGACGGGAACCTGCCGCGCACGGGCGATGACATGCCCGCTGTGGTGGGAGGCATCGCGCTGGCTGCGGCGGCCTGCATCGCCGGCGGCGCGCTGCTCGCGCGGCGCCGTGCGGGCGCACAGCGCTAGCAGCGAGGAGACGCTTGCGTAACGAAGCGGGCGGCATCCTGTGAAAGGGTGCCGCCCGCTTGGCGTTGCGCTGGTTCGCGACGCTTCCCCCGCGTCGCTCGGGTCGCCGTTACTCGGCGGCGAGCTGCGCCTGGACGCAGGTGATGGCCACGACGCCCACGATGTCGTCGGCGGAGCAGCCGCGCGAGAGGTCGTTCACCGGCTTGGCGATGCCCTGCAGGATGGGGCCGTAGGCCTCGGCCTGGCCGAAGCGCTGCACGAGCTTGTAGCCGATGTTGCCGCACTCGAGGTTGGGGAACACGAGCACGTTGGCGTGGCCCGCCACGGCGCTCTCGGGCGCCTTGAGCGCGGCCACCTCGGGCACGATCGCGGCGTCGAGCTGCAGGTCGCCGTCGATGGCGAGCTCGGGCGCCTTCTCCTTGGCGAACGCGGTGGCCTCCTGCACCTTCTTGGCGGTGTCGCCGCCGGCGGAGCCCATCGTGGAGTAGGAGAGCATGGCCACCTTGGGCTCGATGCCGTCCATGAAGGTGCTGAAGGAGTTCGCCGAGGCGATGGCGATCTCGGACAGCTCATCGGAGGTGGGGGCGATGTTGAGGCCGCAGTCGGCGAAGACGAGCGTGCCGTCGGCGCCGAACTCGGGGGTCTTCGTGCACATGACCATGAAGGCGGAGACGAGCTTCGTGCCGGGCGCGGTCTTCAAGATCTGGAGCGCCGGGCGCAGCGTGTTCGCCGTGGAGTGGCAGGCGCCGGAGACGAGGCCGTCCGCGTCGCCCATCTTGACCATCATGGTGCCGTAGTAGGTGGCGTCCATCATCTGGGCGCGCGCCTGCTCGATGGTCACGCCCTTCTTGGCGCGGAGCTCGGCGAACTTCTGCGCGTACGCCTCGTGCTTGGGCGCCGTGGGGCTTGTGGGGTCGATGATGTGCGCGCCGGGCACGTCGATCTGGGCGGGGTCGCCCAGGATGACGACGTTCGCGATGCCCTCGGCGATGATCTTCTTCGCGGCCTCGATGGTGCGCGGGTCCTCGCCCTCGGGCAGGACGATCGTCTTGACGTCCGCCTTCGCGGCAGCCTTCATGCGGTTCAGGAAGTCACTCATGCTTCTCCTCTTGTCGGGGCCCGACACGCGCCGGGATCGCGCGCAGCCGTCATGCGCGCACGAAGTCCGTGGCATGTTGAGCTTTCCTTGTGTGGCATCCCTATTATAGGCTTCGCAGCGCTATAATCGCTTAGATAATTGACACGCATGTGTTCTTCCGTATCAGCAAAATGCCTGCAAGGAGCATGTATGCAGATCACAAGTGGTCTACCCGCATCGTTCAACCCCGAAGAGTACGACATGATCGTCGTCGGAGCGGGCTACGCCGGTTCCGTGTGCGCCCGCCGCGTGGCCGAGGGCACCGGCTTCCGCGTCGCGGTCCTCGAGCGCCGCGACCACATCGCAGGCAACGCGTACGACTACGTGAACGAGGACGGCATCCTCGTCCACAAGTACGGCCCGCATATCTACCACACCTTTAGCGAGCGCGTGAACGAGTTCCTCTCGCGCTTCACGAAGTGGACGGACTACCAGCACAAGGTGCTCGCGAACATCCACGGCACGCTCATGCCGGTGCCCTTCAACCACAAGAGCCTCAAGCTCGCCTTCGGCGAGGAGCGGGGCGAGGAGCTCTACCGCAAGCTTGTCGACACCTTCGGTGCCGACAAGAAGGTGCCCATCATGGAGCTCCGCAAGAAGAACGATCCCGACCTGCAGGAGGTCGCGGACTACGTGTACGAGAACGTGTTCCTGTACTACACCATGAAGCAGTGGGGCCAGACCCCGGACGAGATCGACCCGTCCGTCACCGGCCGCGTGCCCGTGTTCATCGGCGACGACGACCGCTACTTCCCGCAGGCGCCCTACCAGGGCATGCCGGCCGAGGGCTACACCGCGCTCTTCGAGCACATGCTCGACCACGACCTCATCGACGTGTTCGTGAACGTGGACGCGCGCGACATCTTCGATATCGACGAGACGAACGTCTCGGTCTGCGGCAAGGTCTACGGCGGCGAGATCGTCTACACCGGCCCGCTCGACGAGCTGTTCAACCTCGACCTCGGCGCGCTGCCGTACCGCACGCTCGACATGGTCTTCGAGACGCTCGACTGCGACCAGTTCCAGCCCGTGGGCACGGTGAACTACACCACGAGCGAGGACTACACGCGCATCACCGAGTTCAAGAACATGACCGGCCAGGTCGTGCCCGGCAAGACCACCATCATGAAGGAGTACAGCCACGCCTTCGAGCCCGGCAGCGACCAGACGCCGTACTATGCCATCATCGACCCCGAGAACCGCGCCCTGTACGAGCGCTACCTCGAGCGCGTCCAGAACCTCACGAACTTCCATCCCGTGGGGCGCCTTGCGGAGTACCGCTACTACGATATGGACGCCGTGACCGAATCCGCCCTCGATTTGTCTGACGAGATCATTTCCTGCCATGCATAAGATCATCACCTTCGCCATTCCGTGCTATAACTCTGCCGCCGATATGGATCACGGCATCACCTCGATTCTCGAGGGCAGCGATTTTGCCGAGGATGTCGAGATCGTCATCGTGGATGACGGCAGCCAGGACGAGACCGCGGCCAAGGCCGACGAATGGGCTCAGCGCTACCCAAGCATCATCCGAGCCGTGCACCAGGAGAACGGCGGCCATGGCATCGCGGTGCTCACGGGCATCCGCGAGGCGCAGGGCACCTACTACAAGGTGGTCGACTCCGACGACTGGCTCGATGGCTCGGCGCTCGCGACGATGCTCTCCATCCTGCGCGGCTTCGAGGAGCGGGGCATGCAGGTCGACCTGTTCATCTCGAACTACGTGTACGAGAAGGTGTACGAGAACAAGCGCACCACCATCAGCTACCGCGGCGCGCTGCCGCGCAAGAAGGTGTTCACGTGGGATAAGATCGGCTATTTCCGCCCCGATCAGAACCTGCTCATGCACAGCCTCACGTACCGCACCGAGGTCGTGCGCGCGGCGAACCTGCCGCTGCCGGCGCACACGTTCTACGTGGACAACATCTACGCGTACGTGCCGCTGCCGCTGTGCAAGACCATGTACTACGCCGATATCGACCTCTACCGCTACTTCATCGGGCGCGAGGGGCAGAGCGTGAACGAGGCGACCATGATCCGCCGCCTCGACCAGCAGTTCCGCATCACGCGCATCATGATGCACGCCTACCACCTTTACCAGGACGTGCCCGAGAGCCGCCTGGCATCGTACATGATGGGCTACTTCACCATGATGATGGCCGTGTGCTCCGTGTTCTCGAAGCTCTCGGGCGACGAGGCGAACAAGGCGGAGAGCAAGAAGCTGTGGGCGGAGCTCAAGGAGTACGACGAGCGCATGTACCGCCACGCGCGCGGCGGCATCCTCGGCATCGGGACGAACCTGCCCACGAAGGCGGGGGAGAAGACCTCGATTGCCCTCTACCGCGCCGCGAGCAAGATCTTCAAGTTCAACTAGGGCAACGTTGCGTCTCGCTTCCGTACGGGGGCGGGCACTCCATCCCTCGCTTGTCCTCACCGCCCGCGTTTTCCTTACCGGAAAACGCGGGCGGTTGCGGAATCGCTCGGGATCGGAGTGCCCGCCCCCTGCGCGTGGTTCACGTAGGCACGGCTGCTAGATGGTGATGATACCCATCGCCACGAACGCGATGGCGATAAAGCCGAGGCCCACGAGCACGACGGCGAGCGGCTTCTCGAAGCCCTCGAGGATATGGTCGCAGCCCTGCTCGCGGCGGGCAGCCACGTAGCACACGAGCCCGGGGATGTAGGCGATGCAGCACAGCAGCAAGAGGTCGACGCCCGCGAGGAGCACCGCGACCACCAGAAAGACGGTCGCGAAGAGCGAGAGGGCGAGCGCGCTGCCGCGTCCCTCGACCTCGGCCTTGGCGGCGAGCTTCACCATGTAGGCCGAGGCGAGCGACCAGCTAATCACGATCGACGCGGTGCAGAGCGAGTACGCGAACTGGTAGGCCGCCTCGGAGAAGAGCATCACGATGGAGAGCAGCTGGATCATGGTGCCGGTCACCATGAGGCTCAGCGTGGGCGCGCCGTGGCGGTTGAGCTTGGAGAAGCCGCGGGGTAGGAGCTGCATGTCGCCCATGGTGCGCATGGCCTCGGAGGCAAGGATCGTGTAGGAGAGCCAGGCGCCCAGGATGGAGATCACGAGGCCGCCCGCGATGAAGGCGCCGCCCCAGGGCCCCACGGCGTCCTGGAAGATGTAGACCATCGAGGGCGAGCCCACCGAAAGCAGCTCGTCGCGCGTCATGTAGCCGTAGGGGAGGACGGACGCCGCCACGTAGATGAACACGAGCGCGGAGGTGCCGAGGATCGTGGCACGCGAGACGTCGGCCTTGCGGCGCGCGCGGTGCCCGAGCACGCTCGCGCCCTCCATGCCCACGAACACCCACATCATGACCATGAAACAGTTGATGATCTGGTCGCCGACGCTCCCCGGCGCGTCCGGGCCGCCGATGTTGTTCGCGAGCGTGCCCCAGAAATCGGCCGTGAAGACGTTGAAGTTGAACAGGAGCAGCATCGTCGCGATGAACGCGAAGATGGGGATGAGCTTGCAGCACATCACGATGGCGTTCACCACGGACGCCTCCTCGACGCCGCGGTTCACGAGCGCGACGATCGCCCAGTTCATGACCGACATGAAGATGACGGCGGGCACGGTGAGCGAGCCTGCGAACGGCGGATAGAAGTAGCCGATCGCCGTGGTGAGCATCACGCCGAAGGCGACGTTGCCGATCCAGATGGAGAGCCAGTACCCCCAGCTCGAGACGAAGCCCACGAAGGGGCCGAAGCCCTCGTCCGCATAGGCCACGATGCCGTTCAGGTCGGGGCGGGCGAGGGAGAGCCTGCCGAACGTCGTGGCGAGCGCGATGAAGCCCACGCCCGTGAGGAGCCAGGCGATGATCGCGGGGCCCGGCGCCGCCGCGGCGGAGATGTCGGTCGAGAGGGCGAAGACGCCCGAGCCGATGGACGACGAGATGACGAGCGCGATAAGGCCGATGAGCCCGATGCCGCGCTTCGCGGGTGCTCCGTTCGGTGCCTCCGTCGGGGTGGTCGGTTGTGACATGGTCGCTCCAATCTTGCCGGATGGGGCGGCGCCGTGTGCCGGCACCGCCGCCTGAATCCTTACGCTATGCAAGATGGTAGCTTAGTTATGCAAATCCTTGTATGCGGGAGCCCCATGAATTCCGTCGGCGGAGGCACATCCGGCGCAGATGGCCTCCTCGAGCACGCGGGTGGCGGCGACGCCGAGCATGTCGAGCGGGATGTCGCGATCGCCGAGCGCGCCGGAAGCGAGCACGTAGATGGTATCGCCGTCGTTTGTGGTGTGCGTGGGGCGGATGGTATGGGCGTACGCGTCGGCCGCCATCTGCGCGACCTTGGTCGCCTGCGCCTTCGTGAGCCGCGCATTCGTGACGATGCACGAGATGGTGGTGTTCGTGCGGTCGAGCGGCATGGCGAGGTCCTCCGCGGCGGCGAGCATGGCGTCCTCCATGTCCACGATCTCGAGCGAGTCGGCGGCGGCGCGCATGCCGGCGATGGGGGTGCCCGTGACGGGGTCGACGACGTTGCCGCAGGCGTTCACCACCGCGATGGCGCCGATCTTGAGGTCGCCGATGGCGCGCGCCCGCGCGCCCAGGCCGCCCTTCATGAGCATGTCAGCTCCGTTGAGCTTGCCCACCGTCGCGCCCGCGCCCGCGCCGACGGTGCCCTCCGCGAGCGGGGAGGGGTCGGCCTCGAGCGCGGCGCTCGTGGCCTCGACGCCCTCGTTCACACCGGGGCGCACCGAGGCGCTGCCGAACGCGAGGTCGAAGATGCAGCTCGAGCAGACGATCGGCACGCGCGTGGGGCCGACGTCGAGGCCGATGCCGCGGGCTTCGAGCTCGCGCGCGACGCCGGAGGCCGCCTCGAGCCCGAAGGCGGAGCCGCCGGAGAGGCAGACGGCGTGGATGGCCTCGACGGTGTTCTCCGGCCGCAGCAGGTCGGTCTCGCGCGAGGCGGGCGCCCCGCCGCGCACGTCGACGCCGGCGGACGCGCCCGCGGGCGCCACGATAACCGTGCAGCCGGTCGCGGCCTCGAGGTTCGTGCTGTGGCCGAAGCGGAAGCCCTCGATGGTATGGATGGGGATGGATTGCCACTGAGCTCGCTGAGCCATGAGATCCTCCTGCGTGTAGATATGCCGCTCTTTGCCGCCGGTGCGCTAGAGCGCCCTCAAGCGCCGCACGACCTCGGCGATGGGCAGCCCGACGACGTTGTAGAAATCGCCCTCGATGCCGCGGACGAGCATGCGTCCGCCCGCCCCCTGGATGCCGTACGCGCCCGCCTTGTCCATGGGCTCGCCCGACGCCACGTAGGCGTCGATCTCGGCATCTGAGAGCTCGTAGAACGTGACCGCGGTCTTGGCGACGAACGAGATGGGCAGCTCGTCGCTTAGGCGGCGCGGCTCGCGCGCATCTGCCTGCGCGATGCAGACGCCGGTCGCGACCGTGTGCGTGCGGCCGGAGAGGCGGCGGAGCATGGCGCGGGCGTCGTCCGCATCCGCGGGCTTCCCGAGCACGACGCCGTCGATGGTGACGATGGTATCGGCTGCGAGGACGACCTCGGCGGCCTCGGCATGTGCGCGCAAAACGGTCGCCGCCTTGGTGCAGGCGAGCCGTTCGACGAGCGCGAACGGGTCTTCGTGAGGGAGCGGCGCCTCATCGATATCTGCGGGCAGCACGCGGACGTCGAAGCCCGCTTCGCGCATGAGCTCGATGCGGCGCGGCGATTGCGAGGCGAGGATCATAGCTGGATGCCCTCGCGCACCTTCTCGACGGCGCGGGCGCCGGCGATGTCCTTGAGGACGGTGAGCGCGAACGGCAGCGCCTGGCCCATGCCGGAGGCGGTGATGATGTTGCCGTCCACGACGACCTTCTTGCCGCCCGCGTACGTGCCGGCGGGGAAGGTCGACTCGAAGCCGGGGAAGCACGTGGCCTTGCGCCCCACGAGGAGCCCGAGCTCGCCCAAGATGGACGGCGCGGCGCAGATGGCGGCGACGTGCTTGGTGGTGGCGAACTCGCGCACGAGGGCGCACACGCGGTCGTCGTTGCGCAGGTTCGTGGTGCCGGGGAGGCCGCCGGGCAGGACGAGGTAGTCATATTCGTCGAAATCGACCTCGTCGAGCGTGCGGTCGCAGGCGATGCCGATCTGCTGCGAGCTCACGGCGTCGCGCGTCGACATGATGGACACGAGCGTGACGCGCACCCCGCCGCGCCTGAGCACGTCCACCATCGTCAGACATTCAATGGTCTCGAATCCGTCGGCTACGAGCACGGCAACAGCGCTCATGATGCATCCCTTCCCCAGCATGATGAAACGGAACTCACCGTTTCATCTTACCCACGCCGGCGGGCGGCATATCGCGTCAGCGGGACTACAATCCAACATCTTGGGAGAGGGGCCGCTCAGCACCGGGTGAGGTGGACGACCGTCTCGCAGTGGAAGGTCTGGGGGAAGAGGTCGACCGGCGTGATGCTCACCGGCTCGAAGACGCCGGCGCGGCGGAAGCGCTCGAGGTCGCGGGCGAGCGTGGCCGGGTCGCACGACACATAGGCCACGTCGCGCGCGGCGGTGCCGCCGATGAGGTCGATCGCCTCGGCGGCGAGGCCGGCGCGCGGCGGGTCGACGACGAGCACGTCGATGTCGTCCCCGGGGAACTCGCGCACGGCGTCGCCGCCGATGGCCTCGACGTTGTCCAGGCCGGCGCGCTCGATGTTGCGCCTCAGGTCGCGGACGGCGGGGCCGTACGATTCGACGGCCGAGACCCAGGCGCTTCGGCGCGCGAGGGGCAGCGTGAACGTCCCCGCCCCGCAGTAGAGGTCGCAGGCAGCATCGTCCTCGCCCGGGTTGAGCGCCTCCATCACGAGGTCGATAAGAATCTCCGCCGCGGCGGTGTTCACCTGGAAGAACGATGGCGCGGAGACGCGCATGCGCTCATGGCCGATCTGCTCGTCCCAGGAGCCCTGGCCGGCGAGCAGCTCGTTGCGCACCACGCGCCGGGCCGCGCGGTCGCCCTTGGTGAGCACGCGCACCACGCTCGTGGGGTGTACCGCGTCCTCGAGCACGCGCGCCACATGGGCGCGGGGGAAGCCGCCCGTGGGCGTCCAGAGCGCGACCTCGAGGGCACGGGTGCGGCGGCTCGCGCGCACGCCCACGCGCTCGAGCGCGAGGTCGCGGGAGTTCGCCAGGTAGGAGAGGGCGCCGGCAATGCCCTTGAGCGCCTTGGGGAAGGCGCGCTCGAACAAGGGGCAGCGGTCGACCTTGATGATCTGGGAGGGGTCGGTCCCGTGCATGCCGAGCACCATGCGGTTCCCGCGGCGCTCCACGGCGAGCTCGACCTTGTTGCGGTAGCCCCAGGCGTCGCGGGTGGAGCGGATGGGCTGGACGAGGCGCTCGATGTCCTCGGCGGAGAAGTGCCCGATCCGCGCGAGCGACGAGCGCAGGTTCTCCTCCTTGGCGGCGAGCTGCGCCGGGCGGGCGAGCGCGCCCCAGGGGCAGCCGCCGCAGACGCCCGCGTACGGGCACGGCGCGTCGACGCGGTCCGGTGAGGGCTCGAGGAGCCGCTCGGTGCGGGCGCGGGCATACCCCGGGGTCTCGGACTCGATGCGCGCCTCAACGACATCGCCCGCGATCGCCCCGGAGACGAAGACGGTCTTGCCCTCGGGCGTGCGCGCGATGGCATCCGGCCCGTAGGCCATGCGTTCGATGGTGAGCTTCATGGGCGGCCTTTCGTGATTGCGTGTACCGCCCAGTGTAGCGTACTTTTGTCGCGCGGTTTCGCGCCCGGGCGAGGATGCGCGCGGCGGCGGGAACCGCGCCGTCCTACGAGCGCTTGTGCTTCGCGCGCTCCTCCGGGGTGCCCGTGAGGAGCGTCTTGAGCCCCATGCCGATGAGCGCGATCCCGGCGCGCAGGCGACCGGGAGTCCGTTTGGCGAGCGCGTGCTTGGGGGCGTCCGGGCTCGGGGCGGCCGCGGGGGCAGGTTCAGCCTCGGGTTCGATGATCGTCGCGCGCACGGCGGTCGCCGCGGGGGAATCCGGGGCGGCCTCCGCCACGGTGGGTTGGCCCTCCGCCGCCTCGTAGCCGTCGTGCTCCTGCGCCGCCGCGTCCTGGCGCGCCTGCGCGGCCCGCTCCGCCGCGGCCTCCGCCTGCGCGTAGGCGTGCTTCAGCAGGTAGGCCTGCGAGTCGAAGGGCATCTCGTCCGCGCCGCGCTCGACGCGCTGCCAGGTGCCCTCGCTCGAGAGCACGCGCGCCTTCACGTTGTCCGAGAGCTGCGCGCGCATGTACTCTTGCACCATGGAGCGGCAGGTCGCGTCGAGCACGGGGTAGGCGATCTCCACGCGGTGCTCGGTGTTGCGGGTCATCATGTCCGCTGAGGAGAGGTACACGATGTCGGCGTCCACGCCGAACGCGTAGACGCGTGCGTGCTCGAGGAAGCGCCCCACGATGGAGCGGATGTGCACGTTGTCGGTCTTGCCGGGCACCTGCGGCAAGAGGCACGAGATGCCGCGGATGATCATCTCCACGTCCACGCCCGCCTGCGACGCCTCGGCGATCTTGTCGATGACCTCGCGGTCGGTGAGCGAGTTCATCTTGAAGAACACGCGCGCCGGCTCGCCCGCGCGGGCACGGTCGATCTCGCGGTTGAGGCCGTTCATGATGAGCGGCTTGAGCCCCGCGGGCGCCACGCCCAGGAAGCGGTAGTCGCCGGCGAGGTTGCCGAGCGCGAGGTTGCGGAAGAAGGCGTTCGCGTCCTCGCCGATGCCCGGGTGCGCCGTCATGAGCATGAAATCGGAATAGAGCTTCGCCGTCTTCTCGTTGAAGTTGCCGGTGCCGAGCAGCGTGATGCGCGTGAGCGCCATGCCGTCGCGGTAGGTGATCTGGCAGATCTTCGAATGGCACTTGAAGCCCTCGGAGCCGTAGATGACGGTGCAGCCGGCCTCCTCGAGCCGCTCCGCCCACTCGATGTTGTTCTGCTCGTCGAAGCGGGCGCGGAGCTCCATGAGCACCGTGACCTCTTTGCCGTTCTCCGCGGCGTCGATGAGCGACTCGCACAGGCGGCTTTGCTTCGCCACGCGGTAGAGCGTGATCTTCATGGAGATGCACGAATCGTCGAAGGCCGCCTGGTGCATGAGGTCGAGCAGCGGGTTCATGGACTCGTACGGGTAGAACAGGAGCTTGTCGCCCTCGATGACCTGCTCGCGGATGGGGCGGGTCGCGTCGAACATGGGGCTCGCCTGCGGCTTGAACGGCGGGAAGAGGAGCTCGGAGCGGCTGCGCTCGGGCAGGTGCGCCTCGATGCCATGGATGTAGGAGAGGTCGAGCGGCGTGGTGTAGGAGAGCACCGCGTGCGCCGGCAGACCGAGCGCCTTGCGGATGCTCTTGAGCGTGGCGGGCGCGAGCTCGCCCTGCACCTGGAGGGCGACCGGCTGCAGGCGCAGGCGCTTCTTCAGGATCTTCTTCATGTGCTGGCGGTAGTCCTCATCCTCCTCGACGCCCTCGCCGTCGGGGTCGATGTCGGCGTTGCGCGTGACGCGCACCACCGCGCGGTCGAGCGGCGCGTACGAGCCGAAGCAGCTCCCCAGGCAGCTCAGGATGACGTCCTCGAGCAGGATGTAGCGCCAGGTGCCGCCGTCCGCGGGCATCGCGACGATGCGGTTCATGGACTGCGGCACCTCGATGAGGCCGAGCAGGTTGCCCTCGTCGGCGCTCTCGAGCGCGCACACGAGGTAGAGCGCCCCGTTGCGCAGGTTGGGGAAGGGGTGGCGCGGGTCGATCACGAGCGGCGAGATGACGGGCGAGACATAGGACTGGAAGTAGCGCTCCACGAAGGTGCGGTCGTCGCCTGCGAGGTCGGCGGCATCGACGCGCTCCACCCCGGCCTCGGCGAGGCTCGCCTCGATGCGCTCCACGATGTCGTTCTGGCGCCGGATGAGCGGCGGGAGGGTGGAGAAGATGAGCTCGAGCTGCTGGGCGGGGGTGAGGTTGCTCTTGTTGTCCACGGGCTGGCGCTTCAGCGTCGCGAGGTCGGAGAGGCCGCCGACGCGGATCATGAAGAACTCGTCGAGGTTCGACTGGAAGATGGCGGCGAAGTTCAGCCGCTCGAAGAGGGGGACGGACTCCTCGTAGGCCTCGTCGAGCACGCGTGCGTCGAAGCGCAGCCAGCTGAGCTCGCGGTTCTGCGTGTACGAGAAATCGTAGCGCTCGGACTTGTCGATGACCTCAACGGACTTGCGGTGCTTGCGCGCGCCCTTCTCCTTCTTCTCCGCCTTGCTCGCCATGGGTACCCCTTACATGCGCAGGCGCGCGGCTGCGCGCGCCGGAATCGATACGGTATACCTACAGATTATACGTGCGCGGTTTGTGCGGCCGTATCATTTCGAAAGCTTTATCGAGCGCTTACGTTCGGGTGCCGTGGCCGGGCGCGGGCGGCCGGGCGCGGCCGCCGTCCGAGCCGGGTCGAGGGCGCGCGGTGGGCGCGAGGGCGCCGGGATGCGATTCCGTGCATGAATCGGGCATCCTATCCGGTCGCGCATCCGGGCGCGGCGTCCCGTCGTTCGGTCTGATTCGCGGATGAACGGCGCGGTTGTTTCCGTGAACGGTCGCATTATTGGATAAAATATCGCCTAAAGCGCATAAATTGGCGCATGAATAGAACGATATAGAACAACCTCACGTGTTCATATGTTTGGTAACAATATTCAAATTGCCAACGATAATATCCACCGTATTAGGCAGTGCGCCTTGGGGTGTCAATACGTTTTCGCACGTAAATCACTTTATCGCGCGACAGTGCATCCTACGTTTTATTTCAAGATATACCGTTCCCCTCGACTTTTATACCGTTGGCGGAACACGATTGCACAAAAGGGAAAATTGGATATAACTATAGACGTGGCGCAGCCCGCGTCCCCATGCACGTGGTAAGCGGCCGCCCGCCCGCGCGGCGGCCAAGATCGAAGAAAGGTAGGAGGACATGACGAAAGGCTTGCACGTAACGAGCGAGATCGGGCAGCTTAAGAAGGTCTGCCTGCATCGCCCGGGCGATGAGCTCCTCAACCTTCCGCCGGATGAGCTCGAGCGTCTTCTCTTCGACGACGTTCCGTTCCTCCAGGTGGCCCAGGAGGAGCACGATCGCTTCGCCGAGATCCTGCGCGAGCAGGGTGTCGAGGTGCTCTACCTCGAGAAGCTGGTCGCCGAGGCCTTCGACGCGGTGCCCGAGGCCCGTGCCGAGTTCCAGGAGCAGTGGCTCGAGGAGGCCGGCATCAAGGGCAAGATGGCTCCTGCTGCCGTGAAGGAGCTCCTCGACTCCATCACCGACAACCTCGAGTACGTCAAGAAGACCATGGCCGGCATCACCAAGGCCGAGGTCGAGATGCCGCACACGAGCTCGGTGACGCTCGACTCCCTCGTGAACACGGAGTCCGAGTCCGACCTCATCGTCGACCCCATGCCCAACCTCTACTTCACCCGCGACCCGTTCGCGGTGGTGGGCACCGGCGTGAACCTGAACCGCATGTTCTCGGTCACCCGTAACCGCGAGACCCTGTACGGCAAGTACATCTTCAAGTATCACCCGGATTACAAGGACGTGTCGCTGTACTACCGTCGCGACTCCTCCTTCCACACCGAGGGCGGCGACGTGCTCAACATCAACGAGCACACCATCGCCGTGGGCATCTCGCAGCGCACGCAGGCTGCCGCCATCGACGTCATGGCCCAGAACATGTTCTGGAACTCCGATTCCAAGATCGACACCATCCTCGCGTTCGACATCCCCGTGTCCCGTGCCTTCATGCACCTCGACACGGTCTTCACGCAGATCGATGTCGATAAGTTCACGATCCATCCCGCGATCATGGGCACGCTCAAGGTCTACAAGCTCACCCCGGGCAAGAACCCCGGCGAGGTCGAGATCACCGAGACGACCGACACGCTCGAGCACGTGCTCGCTTCCGCGCTCGGCATCGACGCCGTGAAGCTCATCCCCTGCGGTGGCGGCGACCCCATCGCGGCCGCGCGCGAGCAGTGGAACGACGGCTCGAACACCCTCGCCGTCGCCCCGGGCAAGATCTGCGTGTACCAGCGCAACAACGTCACCAACGACGTTCTCTACAAGGAGGGCATGGAGCTGCTCGTCGTGCCTTCGGCCGAGCTCTCCCGTGGCCGTGGCGGCCCGCGCTGCATGAGCATGCCGTTCTGGCGCGAGGATCTCTAATATCTTTTGTGACTTCGGCGGCGCCTCGATCGCGGGGCGCCGCCCTAGGTAGGGCGTCATCGACGCTCAGGGGAACAAAGCGCTCCCCTGAATTGCACGGAATCTAACGAAAGGAACCAAAGATGGGTGTCAACCTCTCCGGCCGCAGCTTCCTGCGCCTCCTCGACTTCTCGACCGAGGAGATCGAGTACATGCTCGCGCTCGCCAAGAACTTCAAGGATCTCAAGCGCACGGGCACCCCGCACCGCTACCTCGAGGGCAAGAACATCGTCCTGCTCTTCCAGAAGACCTCCACGCGCACCCGCTGCGCCTTCGAGGTCGGCGCCATGGACCTAGGCATGGGCGTGACCTACCTCGATCCCGGCAGCTCGCAGATGGGCAAGAAGGAGTCCATCGAGGACACCGCCCGCGTGCTCGGCCGCATGTACGACGGCATCGAGTTCCGCGGCTTCGCCCAGGAGGACGTCGAGGAGCTCGCCGCCAAGTCCGGCGTGCCGGTGTGGAACGGCCTCACCGACCTCTGGCATCCCACCCAGATGCTCGCCGACATCCTGACCGTCCAGGAGAACTTCAACTACGACATCAAGGGCAAGACCCTCGTCTTCATGGGCGATGCCAAGAACAACGTCGCGCGCTCCCTCATGGTCGTGTGCGCCAAGCTCGGCATGAACTTCGTGGCCTGCGGCCCGAAGGAGTGCATGCCTGCGAGCGACGTCATCGACGCCTGCGAGCCCATCGCCAAGGCGAACGGCTGCACCATCACCCTCACCGAGGATCCCAAGGAGGCGTGCACCGGCGCCCACGTCATCTACACCGACGTGTGGGTCTCCATGGGCGAGCCCGATGAGGTCTGGACCGAGCGCATCCAGCAGCTCGAGCCCTACCGCGTCACCCAGGAGCTCATGGACCTCGCCGATCCGTCGGCCATCTTCCTGCACTGCCTGCCCAGCTTCCACGACACCAACACCACCATCGGCGCGGACATCGCCAAGAAGTTCGGCGTCACCGAGATGGAGGTCACTGACGAGGTATTCGAGGGCCCGCAGTCCAAGGTCTTCGACGAGGCCGAGAACCGCATGCACACCATCAAGGCCGTCATGTACGCGACCTTGAAGTAACGCTTGCCTGTTGGGGATCGCCCGGGTGTCTCCTTTCCCCGGGCGGTTCCTGGGGTTTGCTGCGCCCCTGTCGCACGGTCGGTGGCGTGGCTTAGAGCATCCGACCACGTTCCAGAAAGGGGGTAGAAGGTATGGCTGAAGCTGCCAAGAAGAAGCGCGGTATGCTATCTTCCTTCACCATTCTTCTTATCCTGCTTGCTCTCGTTGCGATCATCACCGTCATCGTCGCGGGCTTCGCGCCCGGCGAGGTGACCCCCGCTCGGTTCAGCGACTTCTTCACCGCTCCCGTCAAGGGCTTCGCGGACGCGCTGCCGGTCTGCCTGTTCGTGATGATCCTGGGCGGCTTCTTGGGCATGATGACCAAGACCGGCGCCCTCGATAACGGCATCGCCGTCCTTGTGCAGAAGCTCAAGGGCCGTGAGCTGTGGATCATCCCCGTGCTCATGTTCATCTTCTCGCTCGGTGGCACCACCTACGGCATGTGCGAGGAGACGGTTCCGTTCTACGCGCTGCTCGCTGCCACGATGATGGCCGCCGGCTTCGACGCGCTCACCGGCGCCGCCGTCGTGCTTTTGGGCGCTGGCTGCGGCTGCCTGGGTTCCACGGTGAACCCGTTCGCCGTCGGCGCCGCCGTCGACGCGCTCCGCGGCGTGGGCATCGAGGCCAACCAGACCATCATCATCGGTCTCGGCGCGGTGCTGTGGCTCGCGACCACCGCGGTCGCCATCGTCTTCGTGATGAACTACGCCAAGAAGGTCAAGGCCGATAAGGGCTCCACGTTCATGTCGCTTCAGGAGCAGAAGAACGCCGAGGAGGCGCACGGCGCTGCTGCCGCCGAGGCCTCCAAGAAGGTCACCCTCACCGGCCGCCAGAAGGGCGTGCTCGTGATCTTCGCCTTCACGTTCGTCGTCATGATCGCCGGCTTCATCCCCATCGCCGACCTGAGCCAGAGCGTCGCGGACTTCTTCGACGCCGGCCAGTCCTTCGAGGTCGTCGAGACCCCTGTCACCACCGATGACCTCGTCGGTGCCTACGACGAGCTCAACGGTGCCGTGACCGAGGTCGAGGGCTCCGTCGAGGGCATCGCCGAGACCGAGGTCGAGACCTCGCAGGCTTGGTCCGCCGTCATCACGGGTCTGCCCATCGGCCAGTGGTACTTCGATGAGGCTTCCACCTGGTTCCTCGTCATGGCCATCGTCATCGGCATCGTGGGCGGCCTGTCCGAGAAGGACATCGTGAACACCTTCATCTCCGGCGCCGCGGACATGATGAGCGTCGTGCTCGTCATCGCGCTCTCGCGCGCCATCTCGGTGCTCATGGCTTCCACGGGCCTCGACCAGTACGTGCTCAACGCTGCGGCCACCGCGCTGTCCGGCGTGTCCGGCCTGCTCTTCGCGCCGTTCGCGTGGATCATCTACTTCGGCCTCTCGTTCCTCATCCCCTCGACCTCCGGTATGGCGACGGTCTCCATGCCCATCATGGGGCCGCTTGCCGCCCAGCTCGGCTTCTCGCCTGAGGTCATGGTCATGATCTTCTCGAGCGCCATCGGCGTGGTGAACCTCTTCACCCCGACGTCCGGCGCCATCATGGGCGGCCTCGCCCTCGCTCGCATCGAGTGGACGACGTGGCTCAAGTTCGCGGTCAAGATCGTGGTGGTGCTCTCCATCGTCTCGATCGTCATCGTGACCGCTGCGCTCATGATGTTCTAGCGGGTCTGTTCTCTCCTCTTCCCGCTAGCTGCCGATCCCGCGGGCGGCATATGTCTCCACCGCCCGCGTTGGATCCAATTGACGTCGAGCCGGTGCGCGCCCTGCGCGAGCGACCGGTGAGACCCTACCTTTCTGCCCCCTCCCGCACCGTGCACGGGAGGGGGCGAAGTTTTATGCTCCTGTCGGCCCCGCCCCGAGCCCCGGCGCCGCCCTTGCTTTCTCGCTTGTCCTCGGCGCATAGCGCCTGCGGAATCGCTCGAAAGCAAGGGCGGCGCCGGGGCTCGGGGCGGGGCTGGCGCTACAAACACGCAGCGCAGGAAGAGTCGGGCTTGAAACCCGGTCACCCGTGCACTTCAACTATTAGTTTCCGGTCTCCCTCTCTGATGTCCGACCGATAGGGTAACGGTCGCCCGAGGATGAGGGGGCGGGCTCCATACTTCGAGCGATTCCGCAGGCGCCCGCGCCGAGGACAAGCGAGAAGTGTGGAGCCCGCCCCCTCATCCTCGGGGCTCCTGTATACTTAACGGGTTCGGACATCAGAGAGGAGCCGTCCCATGCGACAGGGGTTTGACAACGAGACGTACATCGAGCTGCAGGCATCGCGCATCAAGGAGCGCATCGAGCAGTTCGGCGGAAAGCTCTACCTGGAGTTCGGCGGCAAGCTCTTCGATGACTACCATGCGAGCCGCGTGCTCCCCGGCTTCGAGCCCTCGGTGAAGTTTCGCATGCTCAAGAGCCTGTCGGAGGACGTCGAGGTGATCATCGCCATCAACGCCAACGACATCGAGAAGAACAAGGCGCGCGGCGACCTCGGCATCACCTATGACGAGGATGTGCTGCGCCTGGCCGACATCTTCAGCAGCAACGGGCTGCCCGTCGCCGCCGTCGTGCTCACGCAGTACGCCGGCCAGCCCGCCGCCGACGTCTTCCGTCGCCGCCTCTCCATGCTCGGCATCACCTGCAAGCTGCATTACCCCATCGAGGGCTATCCGCACGACATCGACCTTATCGTGTCCGAGGAAGGCTACGGCAGAAACGAGTTCGTCGAGACCAAGCGCCCGCTCGTGGTCGTGACGGCGCCCGGCCCCGGTTCGGGCAAGCTTGCCACCTGCCTCTCGCAGGTCTACCACGAGCACCGGCGCGGGGTCGCTGCGGGCTATGCCAAGTTCGAGACGTTCCCCGTGTGGAACCTGCCGCTCAACCATCCCGTGAACATCGCCTACGAGGCGGCCACCGTCGACCTCGACGACTCGAACATCATCGACTCGTTCCACCTCGATGCCTACGGCGAGACCACGGTGAACTACAACCGCGACGTCGAGGCCTTCCCCGTGGTGCGCGCGCTCATGGAGAAGATCCTGGGCGAGAGCCCCTACCAGAGCCCCACGGACATGGGCGTCAACATGGTCGGCTTCGCCATCACCGATGACGAGGCGTGCCGCGATGCGGCGAAGATGGAGATCGTGCGCCGCTACTTCACCGCCGCGGTGCAGGTGAAGCGCACCGGCATGGGGCAGGAGCAGGTCGACAAGCTCAAGCTCATCATGAAGCGTGCGGGCGTGACGAAGGACTTCTCGCCGGCGCGCTCCGCGGCGCTCCTCAAGGAGGAGATGACGGGCGCGCCCGTGGGCGCGATGGTGCTGCCGGACGGTTCCGTGGTGACGGGCAAGACCTCCGAGCGCCTCGGCGCGGCGAGCTCGCTGCTCATGAACGCGCTCAAGAGCGTGACGGGCGTGGACATAGAGCTCGAGGTCATCAGCAACGAGGCCATCGAGCCCATCAGCCGTCTCAAGACCTCGCAGCTCGGGAGCCATAACCCGCGCCTGCATCCGGACGAGACGCTCATCGCGCTCTCGATCACGTCGGCCTCGAGCGAAGTGGCCGCGCGCGTGCTCGAGGGGTTGCCGCTTCTGCGGGGCTGCGATGCGTTCTTCTCGGTGATCATCTCCGCCACGGACGAGGCGCTGCTCAAGCGGCTCGGCATCAACGTGTGCTGCGAGCCCAAGTTCGAGCGTCACACCTTCTACCACCGCTGATGTAAAATTACCCCAGGGGTATTTTTACATTGGTGCGAGGGTGGCTTCACGAGATGGCCACAACTTCGCAGAATCTTGGGTAGGGGCTTGCACGGCGGAGCATGTTCCCGTATTATCAATGTCCGCACGAGGCCGAGCGCCTCGGAACATATGGCCCGTTCGTCTAGCGGTTTAGGACGCCGCCCTCTCAAGGCGGAGATCACCAGTTCGAATCTGGTACGGGCTACCAACAAGACCGCAGGTCAGGGGATGCGTCCTCTGGCCTGTTTTCTTTTGAAGCCTCATCGCTCCTCCTTCGTGGGACACAATCTGGACACAACGGGGACTGGGACACAATCCGGGACGCAATCGCCTTAGACCGCGACCCTGAGAGCTCCTTCCTGCCTTGCCTGCTCGTTCGGCGTTTCGGAGAACAGGCTGCCGATGAGCTGAGCCGCCTGGGCGTCGTTCTCGGGCAGCGCGTGGGCGTAGAGGTTCATCGTCAGGGTTGCCGAGGCGTGGCCGAGCCGGTGCTGGACGGTCTTCATGTCCATGCCGCCGGCGACGAGCTGCGTTGCCTGGGTGTGCCTGAGCTCATGGAACTTCAGGCCCTCGAAACCGTGGGCCTTCGTGAAGGACCGCCACCAGCGCGAGAAGTTCGTCGGGGCGATGAGGCCGCCTTTGTCGTTGCAGCAGACGGGTGTGTCCCTCGTCTGTTCGAGCGACAGAATGGCGAGCTCTTTTCGCTGGAACTGCTTCCACCGCCTCAGGTGCTCGATGGTCTTCTCGTCCACGGCGATGACGCGCTTCCCCGCCTCGGTCTTGGGCTCCTTCACCTCACCGTAGGTCGTGACCGACTGGGTGACGCGGATGGTTCCCCGTGCGAAGCTGATATGGCCCCACGTGAGGCCCAGGACCTCTCCGCGTCGCATACCGGTTGCGAGGCCGATGCGTGCCGCCATGACGTTGCCGATGCTGGACAGGCCTCGCAGGTAGCTCCGCTCCGAGGTGTCGCCGCGCTTCTCCTGCCGTTCCTCGATGGCGTCGCGGGACGCATACGCCTCGTACTCTGCCTCGTCGATGGTCGCGAGCAGCTGACGTGCCTCAGCGGTGGTGAGGGAGCGGCGGTCCGGTGTGTCGCATCGCGGCGCCTTGACCTTCTCGGCGGGGTTGCGCAGGATGAGGTCGTAGTCCACGGCACGCGAGAGGATCTGCTTGAGCAGCTTGTGGATCATGTTCATGGTGGTGCCGCTGCACTTGCCCTTCTCCTCCGTCTTGTCCCAGCGCATCTTCATGTAGAGCCCCTCGATGGTCTGGGCAGTGATGTCGCGAAGCCTGATGGCTCCGATGTAGGAGCACATGTCCTCGATGATGGTGCGCTCCCGGCGCAAGCGCGTCTTGCTGATCTCCGCCGCCGTCTCGCGAGCTTGCTGCCACTGCTCCGCGAACTCGGCGAAGGTCATCTTGTCGGCGTTGGCCGAGAGACCGTTCTCGAGGTCTGCCTTGAGTTGGTCGCGCAGCTTGCAGGCGTCGGACTTGGTTCCCTTGATGTTTCTTGAGACCACGTCGCGCTTGCCGGTGATAGGGTTCGTACCGAGGTCGATGCGGACCTTCCAGTGCTTGGGGGCGTAGCTGGTTCCGTCGGGCTTCTTTACCTCCGTAATGCTTCCGTCTCCTTTTGCCATTACATTCACCTCCTTGGTTGGCGAGCGTCGTGAGCAGGTCTTTTGCTATTCCATCACGCCCCTATGGGGCGGGGTGGGCAATTCTTTGGGCCTCCGCGTACCAGCGCTCGATGGAGGTGCGGTAGTCCTCTCCGATTTGTGCGACTGCGTCTTCGAGAGGGGTGCCGGAGGCGTACAGGATATGTGCGGTCTGACGTCGGCGTTTGCTAGCCGCCGTCTTGTGGGATTCGCAGCAGAACTCAGCGCGGCTCGATGTCGAGCGAGTAATGATTGGAGTGCCGCAAACGGGGCAGAGAGACACTCGGCCATCGTATATGGCGTCCTCGACGGTGTCATAGAGAGCGGTTTGCCAGCGAGTGAAGCCGCCGTCATCTTTAGGACGGAAAAAGCCCTGATTCAGCGAGAATAGGGAGTTGATTTCGAAATCCGGTTCGTCGGTGTAGTAGTGGTAGAAGTCCATCGGGTTTAGATACATCGGCGTGCCCAAATCAACAGTAATTAGCTCTCCGCACAGCAGTCGGATTGCCTCTTCTTTCGAGTACCTCTCTCGTTCATAAACGATGAGGAAGTAGTAGGTGCTATCAAGCGAATCAACCGGATTCTCGGGCCACTCCTCGTATGTTGTGAGCAAATAGCCGTCTTTGTTGATGCCGTCGGGATAGTTGCCAAAATTCTCAAAAATAGTGTCTTCCGCGATGCTGTCAAAATAAGTGCCCGCTATCTTGTGAGTTGACTCATCGTCAAGGGCAACAGCGGCATACTTCGAAACATCGCTGAGAAAGTCTCTGACGTATTCCTGGTCGAGCGCCTCTGTGATCTCGGGGAACTTGAACAATCCGTCAGGAGGCGTAGCTCCTAAAGCGTAAGCAGCGATAGTGAGGTAGCGGACATAGCTGTCGCGAAAAAACAACAGTTCGGGAATCCAAACTTCATGAAGCTCGTCTTTGCTCACCGAAAGCAAGTCCTTCTCGGTTAGCTCGTCGAGATAGTCGATCTCGCTGTCAGAATCAATCCGCGACCTGAGGGAGCCGGACAGGTCGATTTGAAGCTCTTCGGGCTTCCAGAGGCCGTTCTTAAGGGGATCGTCCTCGCGCTTGGCAAAGAGCGAGCAGCACGCCTCGTTCTTCAAGAAGTCGAGCATCGTCTTCCAAGAGTGAACGGTGAGCAGCTTGTTTAGGGCGGCTCGAGGTTCGATCTCACGATCTTCTCCCTCCGGGAGATAGACCGCGCGCTCCTCGTTCAAGGCAACCAATCTCATAGTAACCGTCACTCTCAAAATATCGTAAATCTACCGTAAACCAAAAAGAACAGTAAACTCTTGTGGTTACGATGGTACCAACACCAACAGGGCGCGTCAACGCCAAAGAATGGAGGTACCTCATGGAACTCTCGCGATTCGAAATCACCCAGCGGAGGGAGAGGCTCGGCCTGTCGAAGTCTGCCTTTGGGCGGGAGTCGGGGCTACACGTCTCCACGATCTCGCAGATTGAGAACGGGCATCTCGTTCCGTATCCCGGGCAGGTCAAGAAGATGCTCGCTGCGTTCGAGCGACTCGAGGCGAAGGAGCATCTCCAGAAGGTGGCGTCGTAGCCATGGGGCGTAACCATCCAGTTTGCCAGTCCGGTTCGGATGGAGCGGCTCCAGGGGCATCTGTTGAGATCTTCTCGGCATACCCCGACCTGCTGACACCCGCGCATATTTCGGAACTGACCGGGTTCACGGTTGAGTACGTGCGAAAGCTCTGTCGAGAGCACAAGATTCCCGCCGTGCAGGTGGGTGGCAGGCAGTGGTTCGTGCCGAAGCCGCGATTTGTTGAGTATGTGATGGGCGGTGACGCATGAGTCTCCGGAATAATGCGCCCGCCGTGCTGGTCTTTTGGCGAGGACAGCGCACGGCGGACGCTTGGAGTGCAACCCCTAAGGGGCTGCGGGCACAGCTTACCATTTGCTGCGTCTCCATTGTGAGGGCACGTCACAGGCTCCCGGGCGGCGATGGGGCATGAGCGGACGCGTTGTCTCCAAAGAGCGTGCCGACAGCGCGCTTCTCTCCATGGTGCCACCGCGAGACTACGAGACATGGAAGAACATTGGCATCAGCTATAAGGCGGCTGGCGGGGACGTCGACACCTTTCTTCGATGGTCATCCTCCGACCCAGACAACTACGATGAGGCACAGGCGCGCCGGCTCTTCGAGCATGTGAGCGAGAACGGGCGCATCACCGCGGGGACGCTCTTCTGGCACGCAAAGCGTGCAGGCTGGGTGGAGGATGCCTCCGACAGCTCTGTTATCCAGGCTCCTTCGGCCGCCCAACCCTCCGCCATGGACCTCTCTCCGGTGCAGCAGGCCGTGGCGCAGCTCGTGGCGCTCTTCGAGCCGGGCGAGTACGTGAATCTCTCCGTGCGGGCGAATTGGTCGGAGAAGCGTTGCAAGTGGGAGCCCGCGGATGGCGGCACGTGCTATGAGCGGGACGACCTCATTGCGCGCCTGCAGAGCGAAGGCTTTGGAGGCGTGCTCGACGGATACGAGCCTGAGGCGGGGATATGGGTCTGCCAGAACCCCACCAACGGGGAGGGGCGCGGCAAGGGAAGGACAACGGCGTGGCGACACGCCCTCATAGAGAGCGACGAGATTCCCGTCGACGAGCAGATTCGCATCATGAGCGAGCTCGACCTGCCCATCACGGCGCTGACCAAAAGCGGCGGGAAGTCCGTTCACGCCTTGGTGCGCGTGGAGGCGGACGGGCCCAACCACTATGAGGATCGCGTGCGGCTGCTGCACGAGCTCTGCGACGCCGCTGGGCTCAAGGTTGACGCCGCCAACAAAGACGCGAGCCGCCTCACGAGGCTGGCGGGGGCGAGCCGAGGGACGGAACGACAGTCGCTTCTCGGCACGGACATGGGTGCGCGGGACTTCCACAGCTGGGCGGAGGCGCATCGTCCTCATGCTGGTGACCAGGACGCCGAAGAGTCGAAGGACGTCGCCGCGCGCTTCGAGAACTTGTTTATTCCCATGCCGTCCGAGTTGCAGGAGCTTCCTCCCGTGCTGATCGAGAACACCTTTCGGAAGCAGGGCATCATGCTTGTCGGCGCGGCGCCCAAGGTCGGTAAGACATTCCTTGCCGCGCAAATGGTCGTTGCCTTTGCGACGGGCACGGGTCTTCTCGGGTTCGAGTTCACGCAGTGCGAGAGGATTCTCGTGGTGAACTCTGAGATGAACCAGGCGGAGTATGTGAACCGCATCGTCGAGGCATCTCTCGCCTCTGGGATTGCTGCTGATGTTGCTTCGCATGTGCGAATTGCCCACACGGACGATAGGCCGGAGATGACGGTCAAGGACATCGCTGAGGTAGTCTGCGGAAGCGGTTATCGTCCTGACGTTGTCATCATTGACCCAATCTACCCGTTGTTCGCGGGTGACGAGAACAGCAACGCTGACGCGAGGACAACGCTCGGATACCTCAAGATGATTGCAAGCAAGACCGGCGCGGGCGTCATCTACATGCATCACTTCAGCAAGGGGCCGCAGGACCTCAAGGAGGCTCGCGACCGCGTGAGTGGGGCGGGCACCCTGGGGCGCAACTACAGCGCGATGTGGTCGCTCACCGAGCTCGCCCCGAGCGAGGAGGACGTGGCAGACCTGCCCGATGGCGCCGTTGTGGTGCGTGTGTCGACCGACCTGCGCAGCTTCAAAAAGTCGAAGGCCAATAAGAACCTCGACTTCAACGCTGTGCGCATCGACGGCATGTTCCTTCGGGATGACAACGGCAAGTTCGACAAGGCACCCACGCGCGAGGCCGCTCGGCGCGCCGAGGCGAGCAAGAAGACCGCGCAGAAGGAGAAGCGCAAGGAGAAGGCGCGCAAGAGAATCAAAGATCTTCTCGACAAGAACGGCGGTGAACCCGTGCCCTTCTCGACGGTGCAGAATGTTACGGCGCTCTCACCAAACACCATCAAGGATTACCTCATCGACTTTGATGAGTATCAGCTTGTGAAGATGCAGATGGACGGCAAGGGTCAGAAGCGCAACCACATAGCGTGGACGGCTTGGCAGCCGCCGCTTGGCACCAATTTGCTGGAGTTGGGTGGAGCCGATGAGTGACTCGAAAGCCTGTCAGGGAAAGCTCAGAGATTGTCAAGCTCGTCAATTGACAGGCAGTCGGTGCGGGAAAGCTAGGCAATCAACACCTATAGAAAGGTTGCTTGACAACCTTTTCTATGGCGTTGATTCCTGCGCCTCGCTTTCACAGGTTCTGATGGGCTTTGCGGGGTCGGCCCAATGAGCGCGTGGACGACCGGACAGAACGACGTAATCCGCGAGCTGGGGCACCGGGGCGCCGCTGCTGTGCGCGAGGAGATTCGTAGGCGCTATGGTGTGGAGAGAACCGTTCGAGCGATTGAGATGCAGGCGTCGCGGATTCATGCGAGCTTGAGGGTGCTCTCGGTGTGCCCGCAATGCGGAGCCATCGGCGTACGGCTGAACCGCCAGAGCGGGATGTGCCCGCGCTGCACCGAGGAGGCGCATGTGGCCGAGGAGCGGGCGTTCAACGAGCTTCTACACCGCGAGGCGGAAGGGTGCGAGGAGGGGCCGGAGATTGAGGCTGCGAGGCGCGAGTACGCGCGGCTACGGCAGCAGAACTCACGGCTCATGCGCAAGTACGGGCTCAAGGGCAAGCGCGAGCGGGAGTGAGGCGGTACAATCGCCCGTAAGGCGGGACACGCCCCGACTAAGCCTCGGGAAACGGCCTCGCGACGGGGAGAGGGATTCCTACCGGGGTCTTACGCACCGGTGCCTGGGTCCTCTCCTCTTTTCTTTGTGACACCTCCGGACAATGAGCCTGTACGAATGTGGGCTTGTCACGGAGGGAGGTGCCCGGCATGAGGGCAAAGCTCACCGAGGAACTGATCCAGCAGATGACCTCGCTCAAGGGCGATGGTCTCTCCAATAAGGATATCTGCCGGGCGGTGGGCATTCACGAGGCAACGCTGTACCGCTGGCTCTCCAAGCCGAGCGGGAGGCTGCATCGCGCGTTAGGCGAGTCACTAAAAAAGGCAGAAGCTGACTACAAGCGGACGCTTCTCACCACCATCCGTGAGGCGGCCACCAAGAAGAACGGGCAGTGGACGGCGGCCGCGTGGCTCCTGGAGCGCAAATATCCCGACGAGTACGCACAGGCTACCCGTGACAAGGGCGAGCGCGCCGAGGCGGCTCCGCAGATTGTGCTCGGCGTGGCGGTTGACGCGGTGAAGCCGGGGGCCGATGAGGGTGGTGACGTCGATGGTTAGCGCCGCCGACCTCTGCATCCCGCGCTTCCACGATGTGCTCGGTGACGTCATGGCGCACGGGCATACGCACTACTGGCTGCACGGTGGCCGAGGGAGCACGAAGTCGAGCTTCATCAGCTTGTGCATCGTTCTTCTCGTTGTGGCTTTTCCCTACGCGAACGCGTGCGTGGTGCGGCGCTTCTCCAACACGCTGCGCGACTCGGTGTATCAGCAGGTGCTCTGGGCCGTTGAGGCGCTGAGGCTCTCGGCGTACTTCAAAGCGAAGCTCTCGCCGATGGAGATCGTCTACCTCCCCACGGGGCAGCGCATCGTCTTCCGCGGGGCCGACGACCCGCTCAAGCTCAAGGGCGTGAAGTTCACGCGCGGCTACTGCGCGGTGACGTGGTTCGAGGAGCTCGACCAGTTCGACGGCATCGAGGCGGTTCGCTCCATTCTCAACTCGCTCCGCCGTGGCGGCGAGGACTTCTGGATCTTCTACAGCTACAACCCGCCCAAGACGATGTGGAGCTGGGCGAACGTGGAGTGCATTGAGCGCAGGCGGCGGGCGGACACGCTCGTTAGGCGCTCTTCGTACCTCGACGTGGTGGAGGCGCGGCCGGGGTGGCTCGGCGCGCCCTTCATCGAGGAGGCGGAGTACCTGCGCGAGGAGAACGAGCGCGCGTGGCGCTGGGAATACCTCGGCGAGGTGACCGGGACGGGCGGAGCGGTCTTCGACAACATCGTGGAGGCGAGGCTGACCGACGAGCGTGTACGAGGTTTCGAGCGCATTCGCAACGGCGTGGACTGGGGTTGGTTCCCCGACCCGTGGCGATTCGTGCGCTGCGGCTGGGAGCCGGGCGCGCGCAGACTCACGGTCTTCGAGGAACACTCGGCAAACAAAATGATGCCTGCCGACACGGGGCGCATCGTGGTGGACGCGCTCACCTATGCCGACGAGCCGGGCGCGGAGCCCTACTTCCACGACCAGATGGTGTGGTGCGACAACACTCCCGACTCGAAGGTGCAGATGGCAACCTGGCGGCGCGAGCTCGGCATCCGCGTACACCCTGCGAGGAAGGCGCGGATGCGGAGGCTCTCCTATGACTGGCTTGCTGGTCTGAGGGAGATCGTCATCGACCCCGCGCGTTGCCCGAGGACGTTCGAGGAGTTCACCTGCAAGGAGTTCCTACGCGACCGTGATGGGCGCTGGATCGACGAGATTCCTGACGGTGATGACCACTCCATCGACGCGGTGCGCTACGCGATGATGGATGACGTGCTGAGAGGGTGAGGGACGTGCTTCTCGGCATATTCAGCTGCCAACTGAAAACGCGAGGTAGCGGACGTTCTTCTCGCCAGCTTAAACGTAGGGAGGACGGACGATGCGATGTGCCGTTGATGGGCGGGCGGGATCCTCGGCATCAAAAGCTAAAGCCTGAGGGGCATGAAGGGGCTGTGCGGAAGCGTGTGACGGAAGTAGCACGTTCTTCTCGCCAAGCGAATGAAAAGGAACGAAGGCTGGAGGAGTTGCCAGGGGAGCCGGTTGGGCGTAAGCGATGGAGGGCGATGTAGATGGGGCAGGCGTACGAGGAGGAGTACTGGGTGCCGGAGCACGTGCGGGAGTACCTGCGGGCGCTCGGATTCGCGCTGCCGCTGGAGGCGATGGAGCCGCACATTCGCGCATGGCACGAGTGGATGCAGGCGTGCGGGTCGTTCTACGACTACAAGGACACCGACGGCGTTGGGCGCATGTACGAGGTGCACAGGCGTTCGATTCATCCGGCAATGCGGGTGTGCCGGGAGTGGGGGTCGCTGCTGCTGAACGACAAGACGCAGGTGGTGTGCGGGACGCAGGAGTGCACGGACTGGCTCGAGGGGTTTCTCGCCCAAAGCGGCTTCATGGCGGCGGCACAGGCAACCGTGGTCAAGGCATTTGGCATGGGGACGGGCGCGTGGGCGCTCTGGGTGGACGCGGATGCGGGGAGCGTGCGCATTAGGCACTACGACGCACGCATGGTGATACCGCTCACGTGGGACGAGGAGGGCGTGACGGAGTGCGCGTTCGTCACGCGGGCGTTCTGGCGGGGGCGCGCGGTCGACCAGCTGCAGATGCACCTCAAGGGTGCTGGGGCGGACTTCTCGGCCTCTTTGTCCTTCTCGCCTAATGAGAGCGTGGGGAGGGGCGGTTATCGGATCGTCACGGTGTGCTTTGACGAGCACGGCAACGAGGTCGCGCCTGCGGGCGTGTGCCCCGTGTACGAGACGGGCTCTCCCTATCCCACCTTCGCCATCGTGAAGCCGGCCGTGGACAATACGCGCGTGGACATGAGCCCGTACGGGCAGAGCGTGTTCGCGGACGCGGTGGACGCTATCCAGGCGGTGGACCTCGCCTTCGACGCGATGATCTCGGAGATCGACAACGGCAAGATGCGGGTGTTCCTGAGTGACGTGATGTTCGACCAGGAAACGGACGGCAGGGGGCGCAAGGTCTCGATACCGTTTGGGCGGCAGGACTGCACCGTGTTCCGGAAGGTGATGAGCACGGAGGACACGATTCAGGAGTTTGCGCCGGCGCTGAGGACCGACGCTCAGGTGAGGGCTTTCAGGTGCGCGCTGCAGATGCTCGGCGACCTGACGGGCTTCGGCCTGGGGTACTTCGACTTCGACGGAGCGGGGTACGTGAAGACCGCGACGGAGGTCTCGGCGGACAACTCGGCGCTCATGCGCAACATCCGGCGGCACGAGCATGCGCTCGAGGGCGCGATAGCGGGCATCTGCAGGGCGGTGATGGCGGCGTCGCGCTCGCTCGGGGTCGAGCTCCCGGACGAGGGCGAGGTGCGCGTCACGTTCGACGACAGCATCATCACGGACACGAGCGCCGAGAAGCGCCAGGACATGGCGGAGGTGGCCTCGGGCCTCATGAACGCGTGGGAGTACCGCGCCAAGTGGTACGGGGAGGACGAGCCAACCGCGAGGCGGCTCGCGGTAGACGCTGATGCCGATGGCGCGCGCGGGAACGTCTCCAGCGCGCTCGAAGCGGGCGTTGCCGGTGCCGTTCGGGGAGCATAGGGCTTTCGGACGCGTCGCAAGCCTGGGATGGCGCTGTGCGGGCTCACACGAGGCTGCGTGCGGCTTGGTCGCCGCCTGAGGGCCGGAGTTCGGCTGAGGAGAAACGGGGCCGCTACGGGCCTCCCAGGGACGCTTGCAGGTTGTCGCGAAGCCGATCCGCGCCCCGCGCGGATGACGGGTATGCGGGTAGCTCTCGGCACCGTGGCGCATGCGCACCGGCTGATGCGCGAGCGGGTATGCCGCCCGCCCTGGACGGCTGACCGGTTGCGTGCGGACAGCCCGCTTGCGGCAGCAGCCCGGCCGCCCGTGCGCAGGGTGCGCGCCGCTGGACGGGCGCGACGCGCGGCTGACATGGCGCCAGTTCCCCCTGCATTAGGCCTTGGGCGCATACCGTGCGTGGCTGAACCCGAACATGCGGAGGCAGACCGCGTAGCGGGCTGCCGGAGCCGCGGTGAAGACGCGTGCGGTATGCGCCCAAGGGCGTCCCGGTTGACTTGCATGCGCCATGGCTGGCGCGTGGCGCGAACGGCCCGGTAGCGCACCCGGAGCGCGGGCGGCCGGGCTGCGGGCAATCCTCGTCAACGCAGCGCGCGGCCGGGCAGGCGGCCAGGACTGGCGGCGGGAATATCCAGCGGTAGACATGCGGGGTTGTTGTGATGGCGGCAGTGTGCTGGCTGTGGTCGCATTGTTGTTGGCTGGGCATCCGTTGACGCTTCAAGCGCACGTTCTTCTCGTTCGTCTCGATTGCTTAGTTGATGCTTAATCCATTGTTTGATGGCCCAGGTTGATGCGGGAGATTGCGAGTTGGTGGATTGACGAGCCGCGGACCAGGTGTGGTGCATGGTAAAATCTTCTGCTTGCAAGGAAAGGCGTCATAACGGACGGTGCAACAGCATCGGGAAGAAAGGGCAGGTCAACGCGTTGTCTGCGAATCGGGTACAGAGCAAAAGTATCACTGCTGTGGACCTCTTCTCAGGCTGCGGCGGCATGTCCCTCGGCTTCGAGAACGCTGGGTTCAACGTGTTGGCTGCGTTCGACAACTGGACGCCCGCCGTCGAGGTGTATCGAAAGAACTTCGATCATCCCATCTTTAAGCATGATCTCTCCGATGTTGATGCTTCCGTCCCTCTCGTCCGAGAGTTTGCCCCTACAGTCATTTTCGGCGGGCCGCCTTGTCAGGATTTCTCGACGGCTGGGCATCAGGACGAGAACGGCGGTCGAGCCATTCTCTCGGTTGCTTTCGCGAAGATCGTTTCCCGAGTAAGGCCGCAGTGGTTCGTGATGGAGAATGTCGCGACCATAAGAAACACGCGCTCGTTCAAGCGTGCTTGCGATACCTTTCGAGAGGCGGGGTATGGTCTTACCTGCAAGGTGCTTAATGCCGCATATTGTGGGGTGCCGCAAATCCGTAAGCGCATGTTCGTTATCGGGGGCATCGGTGAAGAGGATAACTTTCTTGATGATGTGCTCGACAAGGGGCTGAGCGAAAAGCCTCTCACGATCAGAGACTATCTCGGCGACTCGCTTGGGATCGATCACTACTTTCGCGTGCCGACGAATTACAGCCGGAGAGGCGTGTTCAGCATCGACGAACCGTCTATGACCATCCGCGCGGTCGACCGTCCTATACCGCCGGGGTATAAGGGCAACCCCAATGACTCCGCTCCCGTGAGCGAGACGCGCATATTGACTCCGAAGGAGCGCAGCTACATTCAGACCTTCCCCGAGGAGTTCGAGTTCTTCGGGAGTAAGTCAGACGTGAACACGATGATTGGCAATGCCGTTCCGGTTAACCTGGCCAATTACGTCGCAAGAGCTCTGATGGGCTACATCTCCAACAAGAATGGTGGTAACGAATGAGAGCCGTCGACATCTTCTCTGGTTGCGGCGGCATGTCTCTTGGTTTCGAGCAGGCTGGATTTAAGGTTGTCGCCGCGTTCGACAACTGGAAGCCTGCAGTGGAGATTTACCGCGCGAACTTCACGCATCCCATCTATGAGAAGGATCTCTGTGACGAGGATTCCGTTGAAACCATCAAGGAACTGAGGCCCGACTTGATCATGGGAGGGCCTCCCTGTCAGGACTACTCGATTGCGGGCAAGCGCACTGAGGGGGCGCGGGCGAACCTTACCATCCGGTTCGCCGAGATTGTCGCGGGCGTATTGCCTGAATGGGTCGTGTTCGAGAACGTCTACAACATCGAGAGGTTCGGCACGCTGCCGCGAATGAAGGCGATGCTCAAGGATGCCGGATATGGATTGAGCTCTCGCGTGCTCGATGCGAGCCGCTGTGGGGTGCCCCAGGCAAGAAAGCGCTTCATTCTGGTCGGCAGGCTCGGCGCCGAGGATGGGTTCTTCGACGAGTCGTTCGTTGAGGGCATGGCGGAAAAGCAGATGACCGTGCGGGATTATCTGGGTGACAAGCTCGGCACGCAGTACTATTACATGCACCCGCGCAGCTACAACCGGCGTGCCGTCTTCTCCGTTGACGAGCCCTCCGCGACGATACGTGGAATTAACAGGCCGATACCGGAGAACTACAAGCGACATCATGCCGATGCAGCGGCAATTGAAGACGGCGTTCGTGCTCTCACGACGAAGGAGCGCAGTTACCTGCAGTCCTTTCCCGAGGAGTTCAAGCTTGAGGGCGCAAAGACGAGCGTCGAGCTTGCCATCGGGAATGCCGTTCCTCCAGCATTGGCGAAATACGTTGCCGAACGTGTCTTAAAATATGAGAACGGCGTTGAGCAGTAAGAGGTGAGTGCCTTGTCGTACTTCAAGCAGACCGAGGATTACCGGACCTATCAGGGCGAGGAGTGCGACTTCCATCTTGACTACAACGCGAACAGCGGCGGAGGCCAGGCATTCCTTGGCGGGGCGTTTGCCGGGAAAGATGGCGGAAGAGCCTCAGCCTCGACGCTCGGTGGCCTGACTGCCACTTTTGCGCTTCGCTTCCATAGGGCTGACGGCAGCGTGTGCAAAGTTGACTTGGGGACGCAGGAGTCGTATCGCTACCCCGTTTCTCCTCGCGGAGCCGGAAGCCAGCAGATGAAGCTAAGTCTTGGGGGGAAGGTCAGACCGAGCCTGCTGTTGCCGGCTGTCATGATGCTTCCCGAGACAACGACCATCAACATGGCGGACTCTCTTGAACTCTCGCCGCTTACGAGGGGAAATTACTGGCTGAGATCTATGTGGCTCGATTGCGAGCTCGAAGATGACGGTTCGGCTTGCTTCATTCCCAAGGACTATGTGTTCAGTGGCGGCCTCTCTAAGCAGGGTAAGTACGCGACGGAAGACGGTAAGCCAACCGGAGAAGCCATGTTCTTCACGCTCGATTTCGAGCGACGGGTGAATGACATCCTCTATGCAGCAGATCACTGCAGCGCTCTTCCGAAGGCTGCGGCCGACGTCCTGCGACACTTTGGCGCTGTCCTTCTCGGCGTCGTACCGTTTGATTGCGAAGATTGCTACAAGAGAACCGCTGAGCTCATGAGCCTGATTGCTCACGAGTGCCCTACGACCTATTCGGGCATCGGCGACCCGCTGCCTGCTGTGATGGATATTGTTGGACGCCCGACTTTTCTCGATCATTCTGTCGTTTCCGCCCCGTCAAGCGTCCCCGAGCCCCGCAACCTCATCTTCTTCGGGGCTCCTGGCACGGGCAAGTCGTACCGGCTCGCACGGCAGGCGGAGAAGTATTTCGACAAGAGGAACGTCAGGCGCGTCACCTTCCACCCCGACTACACCTACGCTCAGTTCGTGGGCTGCTACAAGCCGGTCACGACGATGCGCACGGTGACCGATGAAGATGGAACCGAGAGCACCCAGAGCGAGATCAGCTACGGTTTCGTTCCGGGGCCGTTCCTGGAGACATACATCGCTGCGGTGCAGAACCCCGGCACGAACTACTTGCTTGTCGTTGAGGAGATCAATCGCGCGAACCCGGCGGCCGCGTTCGGTGACGTGTTCCAGCTGCTTGACCGCGACTCCGACGGTCGCAGCGAGTACGAGATTGCTGCGCCGCGCGAGATGCGCGAGTACCTGCGCGTGTTCCTACCGGAGTACGCCACGACTGCGTATATCCAAGACCCGGAGCGGTTACTCTCCGAACAGCTGCGTCTCAGGGACGAGGCGGAGCGGCTGTCGCTGCCGCCCAACATGTTCATCTGGGCAACCATGAACAGCGCGGATCAGGGCGTCTTCCCGATGGACACCGCTTTCAAGCGTCGCTGGGACTTCCGCTACATGGGCATAGACAAGGGCTCGGACAAGATCGCCGGCTACGCCGTGCCGGTCGGGACGCCCGCGCGCATGGTGAGCTGGGACGCTTTGAGGCGTGGCATCAACCAGGTGCTGCTCAATGCGGGCGTGAACGAGGACAAGCTGCTCGGGCCGTTCTTCATCTCGCCCGCGAGGCTCGCTGATCCCGACGGCTTCACTCAGGTTTTCAAGGACAAGGTGCTGCTCTACCTCTTCGAGGATGCCGCCAAAACCAAGGCTTCGAAGGTGTTCTCTCACGAAGGCCGTGCGACGTACTCGGATGTTTGCGAGGACTTCGAGAGTTTTGGAGAGCTTGCGTTCAGGGGTATGCGCGAGTTGCCGTCCTTCTCGCCGGCCAATGTGAGCGATACTGAGTTGCTTGAGTCTGGCGAGGTTGCGGGCGCTGCGGAGGAGCCGGTTGCCGACGGTGCGGAGTAGCGCCATGCGTACGGTCTACATTCGCGAGCGTTCGTTCCACTCGCCAGTGAGTCTCGCGCGGACGCTCGGCATCGGGCTGGATGACGCTGACCGCTACATCGCCCTTCTGTGCGCGCACGGCGTGCTTCGGTTGAGGACGGGTGACGAGCCGAAAGAGTACGATCCGCTTGGAGAGAGCGCGCCGCGCGGGACCTATCAGTTCGTCTACGTGGGCCTTGCCCTAGTGGAGAGCGTCTGCATTGTCGTGTACCCGAAGTATCTGCCCGAGATTGACCCGAAGCGCCCCGATGACGCCACGTGCGCAGCTATGAGTCAGGTGTTCAGGGTGCTTCGCAAGAGCGGTGGAAGCTACGCCAGCATTGCCGCCGCGACTGAGGAGGGCATGGGGGCGAACGACCGCCTGGCGCTCATGCTCTCGCTGCTCGAGATGTATGACGAGTATGGCGTCTACTCTAACTACGTGCGCACCATTGCGGACAACGGGTCGGGCAACATCAGCTGGGAGCGCACCATCGCGGCGAACCTTCCCTTCGTGCGGGATGGGCGTCCCATCTACTTTGACTACAAGACCGTGGAGACTGACGCCGACGCCTCTGACTTCGTAACGCGACTGCACCGCGCGGTGCTTACGGAGTGCTCGCGCTTCATGCAGGAGAGCGGGCTGGCTCAGCTGCTGGCGCTCGACGAGGTGTGGCTGAGCGATTCCTCCGTGGCGGACTTTGGGGACGCCGACTTCGTGGCGTACCGGCTGGAGCGCGAGCGGGCGGTGCAGTTCGTCACGTGGAAGCAGGACGTAATCGACCTCCTCGTGCGCTATGTGCGCGACGAGGGCATGTCTGCGACGTCGGACGCGCCTCTGTGCCTGGGGACGTCAAGCTTCCATCACGTGTGGGAGACGGCGTGCAAGGTCGCGTTCGGTGACGTGCTGGCCGTTCGACTGGGGGAGCTGGGGATTGAGCTGGCTCCGCCGTTCGCGGGGATGGCGGAAAAGCGGCTTATCGATGTCATCCCGAGACCGGAGTGGGCTGCATTAGGCGCCGGCGAGGAGCGGGCGTGCGGCGAGGTTGCGACGCTGATCCCGGACATCGTGACGGTGCGAGGTGCCGGCGGGCGCGCCGCCGCCGGGGGCGGGACGTTCGCCATCCTCGACGCCAAGTACTACACGCCGCTGCTGGGCGAGCGTGTTGGCGGCGTGCCGGGCGTGGAGTCGGTGACCAAGCAGTTCCTGTATCAGGCCGCGTACCGCGACTTTGTGCTCGCGCACGGGTTCTCCAGGGTGGTGAACGCGTTTCTCGTGCCGTCGTGCGGTGACGCCGTTGAGCATCTGGGGCGCGTGCGCTTTCCCGGCGTGATCGCTGCCGAGGAGCCGCCGTTCTCGAACGAGGTGGAGCTGTACGCGCTGCCGGCAGAGGCGGTGTTCGACGCCTATGTGGGCGGACGGGAGTTGGACGCCGCGCGCCTTGCTGAGGTGGTTGGCTAGGCGAGGGCGTGCTCGTCGGCTTTGGTGACCGCGTCTGCCGATGCGTCTGCGGTGGTTTCCTCGCCGCTCTCGTCAACTATGACCCACGTCCATGAGCCGGCTCCTATGGGGTACAGGTGCCGTCCGTCGATGTCTGTGCCGGGGAAGGTCTCGGTGAGGTCGGGATCGTAGGTGGTGCTGAAGGCGTCTGACTCCTCGTCGTAGACGAGCGAATCGTCGAACTCGGGCAGCCACGCAGCCATGCGCTCGACCTCGGCGCGCTCGAAGTAGGGGCACGCCCATCCGTTCCACTCCTCGGCGGGGTCGAGGTAGGCGGCGTGGACGCACTCGGGACGGTCTTCGAGGTCGGCTATAGCTACGCGGTGGGGTTGCATGAAACCACCTTCTGTAAGATTCCCGGCGGAATGGATTAATCAGGGTATTGATGCAAGCTGCTCAATCATCCGGTCAGAAGATTCGGCTTCGTCGACGGTCTTACCCTCAAACAGTTTGTCATCCTCCGACAATTGGAGAATCTGTAAAGCCGACTGCTCATCCTCTGGGATATTCGAGGAATCCAACTTCTCTTTCAGCACGGCCACTATGTACTGTGCGTCAATGCCGTTCGCTGCGTTCACTATAGTGCGCAGATCTTCGCCTTCAACGTTTTCGACAACGTCGTGCACGATAAAGCGGGGGGTGTGGATGCGATTGGCTATGGCAAATTGTTGGTAAGCTAGGTCAAACGCTGCTATGAGCGACTTTCGCGTACCCGTGCTGGACCCAGATATTGCCGTGATTGAGACCGGAAACTTATCGGTGTCAGGATAGTAGACAAGAATCGGCTTCTCACCATTTATCTGTTGAGCAAGATGAGTAAAGTATCCATTGAAGGAACTCATCATCTCTTGATATTCGCCACCCTTGCCTTTGCGGGCGGAGCCGCCGGTTGAATAGCTGGCAATATTCTCCTGAATAGATGCCAGCTCATGGTCATAGCGATCAAGCGTATCGACCGTTTCCTGGCACCTGCCAATGTCTTGTCTTAGCTGCATAAGGTTTGCGGACAGTCGCTCGTACTCGTCAATACGGTCTTTTGCCACAAGCGATAAAAACTGACTATTGCTTGCAAGGAGCGCCTTCTGCTCATTCTCAAGAGAGGTCCTTTCATCAAGCAAATCTCTCTCGATATCCTCAAAGTACGAAATCTTGTTATCACATAGCTTATCGTTAAAACTGACCATGTCCTCAAAGGTCTTATTGAGATTAGGCAGCATAGTGCAGACCTCATCGAAGAATCTCCTTGAGAGCTCGAGGTCTGCTCGACGTTGCTTTTCTGCTCTTGCGTTGTTAAGGGCCTCTCGGTTGCGTCCGATTCTATAGTCTAGCTCGCTAAGCTGATCGACCAAGCTTGCATACTCCGCCCGGACTGAGGCAATTGCGTCCCTGTTGCTTTTGTACTCATCGGCATCGAAGATGTCATCTGCTTGCGCTTTTGCTTGAGCGTATTCCCCCTCCAGAGCAACAAGTATCTGACGCTGTTGCTCAACATCTTCAACGCCGTTGACACGCATGTATTGACGCAACGATTCCCTTGTTCGGTTGAGTTGAGCATTGAGTTGGCTCAATTTGCTGTCAAGCTCGGGATCGGAGATATCGAACAAGAAATTGTATACACTCCGATACGTCGCGATGCTCGCCCTTGTCAGGGTACGGAGAAAAGCATTATCATCGCCGCCAACCGAAACTCGAACGAAAGAGTTGATGAGCTGGCGAAACGTCGGAACGTTGTTTGCGATTCCGAATAGCAGTTCATTAAGCTTCGATCTGTAATTTGTTTGGGACATCCTTTCTCCGTCGATGAAGTAGCGACCCCTTGGAAACAGCTCAACTTTGAGCTCGACCGTTTTGCCGTATGGAGCGTCAAGATTCTCCGAAAGGGTCATCTCAGCGGCGATGCGTTTTTTGTTGATGGTGTCGCGCAGCTCAATCGCTTCGGTGTTGGTCTCTTGATCTGTGTAGATGTGACTCCTGTTTTGTGCGCCCATCAGAACATCGATAAGCTTCAAGAACGTAGTCTTGCCGACCTTGTTATGGCGTTTTGAGTCCTCTGTATCTACTACGAAATTAGCCCCCTTGTGGAAGGAGACCTCACGCATGACTATATTCGTTGCGGTGTTGCGGATTCGCAATGACTTGATGAACATGCAGGCCCCCTTTCTTATCAACGGCGATACAATCTAGCAGGTATAGAAAATCCAGAGCCATCAGGAAAAAGTCGTAGCTCACATTCTTTCCCACGACATCAAGCATGACACCTTGATACAGATTCGATGCATCGATGCCATCATGCTTTCCAACGTAGTCGTATGTCGACGCAGCAAGATAGTAAACCGTACTGGTTGGTTCGTTATTTCTGTCTAGAAGCAACATGTCACACCGGCGTTTCTAGAATCTTGCACTTCGATACGCCGTAAGCGATGAGGGCGATGCAAAACTGCTCGATTTTTTCGGCGGGATGGTTGACAGCATCGAATTTCGCATCGTTGACAATCGTGTCGTAAAGATTGTCCTTGATGCGATCTAGCTGAGCATCGCCATCACCCACGCAAGGGATGCCCTCGTCATCAAAGTCTGCAACGACAATGAACATATCGCGAAGCTTTTTGACAATATCTTCGCTGTTCGGATAATCCTTCATCACCTCGTCCACGCGGACATAATCATCGACATGGTTATCAATGATGGCCATGTATCGATATGCATTGTTGAAGCGCAGCTTCTCATGAATCTGTGCTGGATTTTGCAGCGAGTAGGAGTCATCCTTGGAGGAGGGCAAAGAGTAGACAATGTCGAGCAAATCATGGATGAAGCTGTGCGTCAACGTGCGCCGTTGCAATAGCACGGTTGGATTGACAAGATTATTATCTCCAAGAATCTGGATGTTATCATTGCCCCGGGCAATCTGGCGATTACTTGTCATGGGTATTCACCTGATTGCCGGTACCCACAACTTGAATGTTTTCATTGCCAGTAGCGTTCATCTTGTTGCCTTCATAGAGATCCCGGAGCTTATCAATATCCTTTTTGTTTTTGAAGGCGATAACGGTTGCGACAATCGAAAGTACGGAAGCCACAATGCTCAACATGACATCGACCATTTCCATTTGAGCCTCCTTCCTTTCTGGTAAGGAGAAATTATAAGGCAACTCTCACCTGAGCGCGGACATTGCTTGCTGAATTCGGCTAACAAATACGCTCGGGCTGTGCGGACTGTGCGTTACTCGTTTCGCCTATAGCAAGAGCTGTGGAGGCACCAGTCTGTGACAACAACTTACCCTGACGCTGTCTCACTGTTGCCGACTTCATTGTGTCGGCATGTCACAGAAAGGCAGGCCGGCATGGCTGGTGATGAGGTTGGCTCGCAGGGGCAAGAGCGTGCGGAATGCACGACGGCGCATGAGCCGGAGTCGCAGGCGGCGCAGGAGCCGCTGACAGGCGGAGACGCGGGCGCGCACGACGCGGGTGCGGACTACGGGGCGCTTCTCGCCGAGCGCGACGCCAAGATCGAAGAGCTCGAGGGAGCGATCGCGGAGGCGGCAAAGTCTGCCGAGGCGGCGGAGGCGTTGCGTGCGGAAATGGACGAGCTGCGGCGCCAGGGCGCGGATCAGCGCGTGGAGTTCGAGCTCACGATGGCCGGCGCGAGGAGCGTGAAAGCTGCCCGCGTCCTTCTCGACGACCACGGCGGTGACGTCGACGCGCTCAAGGAGGCCGAGCCGTGGCTGTTTGTAGGCACGCCCGCAAAGCAACAGGGTGGCAAGACCGGCCTTCCCAACGCGGGGGCCGCATCAGACGAGGGCAAGACGATGAAGCGGTGGCGCGAGATCGCGGGCATCGCGGACGAGGAGTAGCAGATGGCAAACAGCATCGCATCTACCAAGAACTACACGACCATCCTTGACGAGGTGTACCAGCGCGCGGCGGTCTCCGCGTGCCTGAACAGCCCGCGCCGCATGGTGCGCGCCGGCCGCAACGCCAAGGAGATCATGGTGCCGAAGATCCAGGTCTCGGGCCTCGGCGACTACACGCGCAACGTGGGCTACAAGACCGGCAGCATCACCTACGAGTTCGAGACGAAGACCTTCAACTACGACCGGGGCATCCGCCTTCTGGCCGACGTCATGGACGTGGAGGAGGCCGGCGTGCTCGACTGCTTCGTCGAGGCCGGCTCCGAGCTCCAGCGCACGCAGGTGGCGCCGGAGGCCGACGCCTTCACCTTTGCCGAGATCGCAGGGTACGAGGGCGTTTCCACCGCCACGACCGACTATTCCGACGCCGAGGCGGAGGACGTGCTCGCCGCCCTGCGCGCCGTGACGAACGCCATGGACGAGGCGCAGGTGACCACGGGCTCTCGTTACCTCTTCATCACGCCGACGCTCAAGGGCGTGCTGGATGACTTCAGCCTTGCGAACCCGACGCGCTCGAACCGCGTGCTCGAGCGGTTCTCCCGCATCGTTGAGGTGCCGCAGGTGCGCTTCTACTCGCACATAGACCTGCTCTCCGGTGACGAGGACCAGTTTGGCTATGCGCCTGCCGAGGGCGCCTACGAGCTCACCTCCGACACCGATATCGTGAGCGGCAAGACCTACTACACCGAGAGCTCCGGAACCTACTCCAAGGTCGCGAGTCCGCAGAAGAGCGGCCTCTCCACGTATTACGAGCTCGTGGGCGCGGGCGCGCCGATCAACTTCCTCGTGGTGGAGAAGAGCGCCGTGATCAAGTTCGACAAGCACGTGGCGAGCCGCGTGTTCAGCCCGGACGAGCTGGAGAGCCTTGACTCCTACATGATGAAGTACCGCAAGTACGGCATCGTGGAGCTGCTCGACAACAAGCTCGACGGCGTGCACGCGTCCGTGGCCCCGCTGGAGTAGGGGCTCGTTGTGGGCTGTGCGGGCGCGACGGCGGTTGACTTTGGCTTCTATCGCGACACGTACGGCGGTGGGATGGGCGTGGAGGCGTTCACGGGCGCACTTCCCGCCGCCGAGCGTCACGTGCGATGGATCTGCGGCGGTCGCGTTCCCGCGTGCGAGGCGGACGAGCTTGCGTACCGGCGTGCGGTGTGCGCTGCCGCCGAGGCGTTCGCGGAGTTTGGTGAGGGTCAGGTGGGCGGATTCCAGATCGGGTCCTTCTCGGTGACGCACTACGACAACCGGGGAACCACCGGTGAGGAGCAGGTGACCTACGCCTGCGAGAAAGAACTTGCTGGGACGGGGCTCCTGTTCTGCGGGGTGCGCTGATGGCGTGGCTGCGTCCGATACCCGCGAGGCTGCTGTCGGACTCGTGCCTAGTGCGCGAGCCGGCGGTCGATGGCGGCTTTGGCGAGCCGCGCGCCATCTCGCACGTGAGGTTCGAGCGGGCACAGTCGGTAGTCGCCAATGCGCACCGCAGCGCGGACGCCGGGACGGGCACGCTCTTCGTGGATGCCGTCATGAGCGCAGGTGCTTTCGAGATTCCCGCGGGCTCGCGCGTCGAGGTGCATGGGAGGTCGTACGTGGCTGCTAAGGTTTCGCGCTTCGAGGGGTTCAACGGACGCGTGCACCACTGGGAAGTGGAGCTGCGATGAGGGCGGTCGTGGATGCCGTGGCGGGGATGCTGCGCGCGGCGGGAGTCGGTGACGTGTTCTGTATCGCACCAAGCGCACTGTTGAGCGAACAGCCCGTCGTGGTTCGCTGGGCGGGCTTCTCGCGTGAGAGCCGCCAAGACGGCGAGGAACGCGGAGTCGCCTCGGTGGAGGTGTTTGCCGTCCGCGAAACGGATGCTGCCGCGTGCGATGTCGCGATTCTGTGCGAAGCGGCTGTGCGCTCGTCCGGTCGCGCCGAGTGGAACGTGGCGGGTTCCGGGGTGCGCATCCTGGGCATCGATACGGACGCGCCGGCTTTCAGGGAGCGCGACTCGAGCGGGCGCTTCGTGTGGGCATTCACGGTGAGGCTGACGGTTGCGAGGGAGATATGACCGATAGGAAGGGCACGAAGAGCGGGGCGGGTGGCAGTCAGGGCACTTGGCACGACGAGCGCGGTTCTCACACCGACGTTCGCCTGCGCCGTTCCGGTGACCGCTTCCGAGACGAGGAGCTCTCGGAGCGAGAGCAGCGCCGAGCGGTGTCCTATGGTCGCGCGAGAGGACGGCTCTGATGGCGCGCTCCATCAAGTTCGATGGGCACGACTTCTCGTCCTTCTCGACCGCCGAGGTGGTACTGCCCGCGGCACACGGCCTCTCCGTGGACGCCGCTGAGGTGCCAGGCCGTGCCGGTGCGGTCCTGCTCTCTGCACGTATCCCGCCCAAGACTCTGCGCGTGCGGCTCTTCCTCGACCTTGCCGAAGACGAGGACGCGGAGGGGCTCTCTGCGTTGCGCCACGAAGCGGCGGCGTGGCTCGCCTCGGATGCCGGATGCGACTTGGAGCTCCCCGGCGAACCGGGGCTCGTCTATCGCAACGCCGTGTGCACAGGCGCGGATGCCTGGGACGCCCTCTTCGAGGACGGTTCCTGCGAGCTGGCGTTCACGGCGTTCGATCCCGTTGCATGGGGGCAGGGGCAGGAGGTCGTGCCCGCTGGCGGCGGCGCAGGACTGTCGTTTGTCGTTGGCGGCACGTATAGGACGTTGCCGACGTTCGTGATGGAAGCGGCGGCTGGTGATGGAGTGACCGTCGAGGACGATGACACGGGTGCTCATGTCGAGGTGGAGCGAGCGTTCCTGGGCGGCGAGGAGGTCATCATCGACTGCGGTGCCGGGCGCGCATGGGTTGACGGCGAGGCTGCAGATTCCGACGTGACGCTCGACAGCGACTTCTTCTGGCTGGAACCGGGTCCGCACGAGCTGTCCTTCACGGGCTGCGCGGACTTCACAGCAAACTTCACAGAAAGATGGCTCTGATGGGCGGCACGGCTCCGACGCTCTTCTGGTTCGACCGCGCTGATGAGCGTATCGGGATTCTGCACCCGGCTGGCGCGGTGGAGCATCGCGAGGAGCTGGGAGGAGAGGACGTACTCTCGTTCCCCTGCCTGGAGACGCCTGAGAAATACGATCGCATCCTGTGGCGAGACCCCCAGGACGGGCGATGGCGCGAACACGTGGTGGTGCGCACGGACGAGGCGCTGGGTGCCGCGTGCGAGGTATACGCGGAGTCGAGCCTGTGCGACCTTCTCGGTAGCTATGTCGAGGAGGAGCGGGTGTCAGGCTCGGGGCTCTACGGTGCGTTGGGCGTCGTGCTCGAGGGGACGCGTTGGCAGGCATCCACGCTTGGTTGGTTTGGCGATCACGGCTGCTACATCTACCACGTGAACCGGCTCGCGGCTCTCAGGCGCGTGTGCGAGGTGTGGGGGTGCGAGATTGAGCCCGCGATCGCGGTTTCGGGCGGCTGCGTGTCATCGCGCACCGTGCGAGCGGTGGCTGCTTTGGGCTCGTGGCGCGGCGCGCGGCTCGAGTACGGGCGGAACATGGCGGGATGCACGCGCACGGTTGCTGAGGACGAGGTCTTCACGGCGCTCTACGGCTATGGGGCCGGGTTGCCCGTGGTGGACGAGACGGGCGCCTTCACGGGCGGGTATCGGCGCAAGCTCACGTTCGGTGAGGTGAACGGTGGTGTCGACTGGGTCGGCGACGATGAAGCGAGGCTGCTGTGGGGCCTGCCAGACGGCTCGGGCGGCCGCGTGCACCGCTTTGGAGAGGTGACGTTCGCGGATGTTGAGGACCCCGAGGTTCTTCTCGCCCGCACGCAGGAGGCTCTTGCGGAGACGTGCGCTCCGCTGGTGAGCTACGAGGTGGACGCCGTGGCGCTTTCGGGTGCTGTCTTTGTTGGACTCGGAGACGAGGTCGCGGTGGTGGACTCGTCGCGCGATCCCGCATGGCGCCTCCGAGCGCGGGTGGTGCGGCGCGTGCGGCTCTTTGGCGATGCTGTGGAAGCACGCTACTCGGTAGGCGTCGCCCCGCGCACGGCATTTGCAGAGCGCAGCACCGTCGAAGCGCGTGTGGCGGCTGTTGAGGACGCGGCGGGTGCTGCGGGCGACACCGTTGCTGCCGTGGGCGCGAGCGTTGCCGCAATCGAGCAGGCGGCGGGCGTGGTCGCTGGTGGCGATGTGCCCGCGCTGGCAACCAAGGAGTATGTGGCGCAGCAGATCGCCGCCCTTGACGACCTGAGCGAGGTGGAGTTCTGATGGCCGATCTTGAAGGTTACGGCCTGCACGAGCTGGTGTGGGAGTCCTGCGACGACGTCTTCGCGGGGGCCTTGGTGGCGTCTCCTGCCGATGCGGAGGGGCGTGGTATCGCGCTCGCCGTGAGACGCGACGGAGAGGTGGTGGACCTTTCCGGCGCAAACGTGTATCTGCTTTGGCGCCACCGTGCGACACGCGAACGTGGATGCGAGCCGTTCGATGAGGTGGACGCAGAGGCCGGAATGTTCTCCGTGTTCTACCCGGCGGCTATGGTGTGCGCAGAGGGTTCGGTCGACTGTCAGGTGATGGTGTCGCTTCCCGGAGGGAGCGCAATCTCGACGCGGACGTTCGAAGTGCGTGTTGAGCAGGTGCTTGTGGGCGGCGCTGAGTCCGTGGACGGGTTCTCGCTCTTTCTTGACGCGATACAGAAGTATGAGAACGCCGATGCGCTTATTGCCGAGGCGGCTTCCAAGGCGCAGGAGGCTGTTGAGACTGCACAGGGCGCGGTGTCCACGGCGGGGCAGGCGGTCGAGGCGGCTACCGGGGCCTCGGGTGCCGTTGCTGCCGCGAACGCCGCCGCGGCGGCTGCGACGCAGGCAAAGGAGGAACTGCTGGCGGCCGCCGAGCGAGGGGACTTCGACGGCGCTGACGGCAAGCCGGGTCCTGCGGGCGTCGACGGGAAGGACGGGGCGCCGGGCGCTGACGGCAAAGACGGCGTCGATGGCGCTCCCGGTGCCGACGGGAAGGACGGAGCGGACGGCGTGAGCCCGTCGGCCTCCGTGGCGCAGACGGCAGAGGGCGCGGTGGTGACGGTCACGGACGCCAGCGGGACCACCACCGCAACGCTCCTTCACGGAGCTAAGGGAGACAAGGGCGACGACGGCGAGCGCGGAGAGAAGGGCGATGCCTTCACGTACGCCGACTTCACCGCTGAGCAGTTGGCAGCGCTCAGGGGGCCGAAGGGCGACCCCGGCGAGGACGGGGCGGATGGCCAGGATGGGGCGCCGGGCTCCGACGGCGCTGACGGCGTGAGCGTCACGCACTCGTGGGCGGGCACGGTGCTCACCGTGACGAGCGCGAGCGGCACGAGCTCCGCCGACCTCAAGGGCGAGAAGGGGGACAAGGGCGACCCGTTCACCTACGCGGACTTCTCTTCTGAGCAACTTGAGGCTCTGCGTGGGCCGCAAGGCATCCAGGGATTGCCTGGAGCCGACGGCGAGGACGGCATCGATGGTCAGGACGGTGCCCCAGGCTCCGACGGGCAGGACGGCGCGGACGCCGAGATCACGGGCGCGACCGCGACGGTGGACTCGTCCATGGGCACGCCGTCGGTGACCGTGACGCTCGGCGGAACGCCGGGGGCGCGCACGTTCGCGTTCGCCTTCTCCGGCCTCAAGGGAGAGACCGGCGAGCAGGGGCCGCGGGGAGCGCCCGGACAGGACGGCGAGGACGGGGCGCCGGGCGCGACGCCCGACCTCTCGGCCTACGCGACGAAGCAGTACGTCGACCAGGCGATCGCCGCCCTGGACGACCTGAGCGGGGTGGAGTTCTGATGGCCGTGGGGACGATCCAGAGGTCCGTGCTCACCGACATCGCCAACGCCATCCGCACCCAGAACGGCGGCACCGACACCTACCTGCCCTCGGAGATGGCGGCGGCGGTGCTGGCGCTCGACGGCACCAAGGCGGGGACGCCGTTCCAGGCGACGCCGGGCACGGGCGCGGGAGTGATCTCGGATGCCGTCTTCGACGGCATCGCCGACGCGATCCGCGCGCAGAACGGGCTCACCGAGACGTACAGGCCGAGCGAGATGGCATCGGCGATACTCGCGCTCTCCTGGGACGTGGGCGTGAAGATGCGCGCGATCCTGCTCGCGGACGGCACGCTCGAGTTCAACTACCGCGACGGGCGCTCCTCCGACGTGCCGGGCGCGGTGATCCTGGACGCCTGGGAGGTGGATCCCGCGGGCTACAGCTCGGCGAGCGCGCGGCCGTGGGACGACGTGAAGCTCTCCGTGACGCGCGCCGTGTTCGACGGCGACTTCTCCGGGGGCGGGCTCGCCAACGCCAGCTACCTCTTCCACGGGCTCGAGAACCTCGTGGAGGTGGAGGGCTTCGAGGAGCTCTCCGGCGCGACCAGCATGAACCAGATGTTCGTGAGCTGCGCCTCGCTCGAGACGATCTGGGCGGACGGGTTCACCTCGTCCGCAACGAGCGGGTCGCTCATGTTCAGCGGGTGCAGCAGGCTCGTGGGCGGCCAGGGCTACGTGCCCGAGCAGATGGACAACCACAACGAGCTCAACTACGGGGCGGACGGCGTGCTGACCGACCCCGCCGACGACCGGCGCGAGTGGTTCCGCTGCTTCCTCTACGCCGACGGAGGGCTCGTGCTGACGGCGGCGGCCGAGCCCGAGGCGGGGCGGGAGCTCGTGTCGTCGGGGCGCCTGTGCGCGAACGCCCGGTACAACTCGGTGGGCTACCAGCCGTGGTACGACCACCGGCACGACGTGGAGGCGGTGGAGATCGCAGCCGACATGGCGGCCTACGACCACGTGAACACGAACTACTGGTTCTACGGGCACCAGTCGATCGCCAGCGTGACGGGGATGGGGAACCTCTGCGGCGTGCGCGAGATGCAGCACACCTTCAACAGCTGCTCGGGGCTCACCGAGATCGACCTCTCCGGGCTCGACCCGTCCTCGTTCGAGGACCTCGCCTACACCTTCGGAGGGTGCGGGTCGCTCGTGACGATCTGGGCGGACGCCGACTGGGCGCTGCCGTCCTCCGGCGTCTCCGGCTTCCAGACGTTCTACCAGTGCGCCTCGCTCGTGGGCGGCGCGGGCACGACCTACGCGAGCTCGCGCGCCGGCTACCAGTACATGAGGATCGACGGCGTCGGGGGCGCAGGGTACCTTACGGCGAAGGGCTAGCTCATTGTACCCTGCAGGTTCTTCTTGAGCGATTCTACGGCCTTTTTCGCAGCGTGCTGGCGAATGAGGCCTTCTTTCGAGTATGCCCCCAACGATACTTCGTTGCCTTCGACTTTCGCAAGGAGGAGAACGGGTGCCATCCCGCCGGCTCCTCCTTTGAGCATTGCAAGCGCGATTCCCTGCTCCTCGTCATCAAGCAGAACGGTGCCCGCATCAATCAGGGCATCCCGTACCGTCTTATATTGGTTGCAGCCGTCGACCCTTGCCTCGGAGAAAAACGATCCCTTCGAGAATGCCTTCTCTTGTACTCGGTAATCCAGCTCGCCCAGCGCTGCGGCGTAGTCATCAGCAGCTTTCTTTAGCAATCCGCTCAGGTCTTCCATTCTCCTCCTCTGCCGACTCCTCCAGAACCATGACAAGCCCGTCCGCAATCTGCCCGTCGATGTCACCCTCTATCAGGGCCCTCCTGGAGACGATCTCGTTGATGTCATCTGCCATGAGTTCCGCGATAAAAGCAGCCCTGTTGGAGGATGCGTACATGTCTTTGAGGGTGCTACCGTCTAGGCGGCGGTTGATTGATTCCACGAGCTCTGATACCTCACGCTCGGCCATGAGGTAATCGCTCGCAACCCGTCCGACCTGCTCCTCGACGATAGCGCACATCTGTTCCGCATCGTCCTTGATTAACAGGCCTGTGAGCGCATTCACAGCGACTCCAGCCGCGGTACCGCCGCCCAGGGAGCCTATCAACCCGCCGACAACCGTTCCGACTCCTGGGAACACCATGGAACCGAGGGCAGCGCCTCCGACCCACCCGGCAGTCCCACCTGCAACGGAGGAAAGCGTCCCGGCGAGGTTCTTCGCAAGCTGGCCCGGCGATATCCTCCCGCGGACAATGTCGGCGATATCGAACGACGAGAGCACGATGACGGTGAGGCCCGCGACGACCGCGTTTCCACGCAGCAGCTTCGCAGCGCTTTTCATCGCGGCAGCTCCGTAAATGTTCGAGCCGGTCCTGAACGCGTTGACGATGACGGCGCATGCCTTCGGACCGAGAGCTGTGGCTATCGCCTCCGTGCTGGAGACCATAGCGCTGTTGAGGCCGGCCTTCAGCAGCTGGCTGGAAACGACAGAGACGATGAAGGACGTCCCGCCGACCTTGAGACCGCAGAGCGCCGCCTTCTTCGCTGCGACTTCTGGTTTGTCGCCGTTCCATATGCAGGTCCCGAAGGCAATGACGGCGCTGACTCCGAACGCGGAGGCGGCGGTGACCGCTCCGTTGGTTGCGTCGAACTTCAGCGAGTCGATGTTGCCGGCTTTTGCAATGTTCCTTGCTTGCTGGTAGGTGTAGTTTCCTCTTCTCACTAGCGATTCAGCCTGCGAAGGGTCGGTCACGCCATCCACTTGGCCGTTTGCGATCTTCTCGCGCATCGCCCTGAGCGCCTGATCGTAGATGGCATCGTCCTTTGGCACCTCGATGACCATCGGTTCGCCCTGCTTGCCGACGTACCTGAAGGCACCCTTGCCCTCATCCCCGAAGCACGCGTTTATCGCTTCTCGTCCGTTGGCGTAATACTTGGACTGAATCCACTGGCCGTTGACGATTCGATCGGGACCGTTTTTGGCGAAGTCATCGCCGAGAACACGTGCATCTTTGCCTCGCATCCTGTCATGCAGGTCGTTCGCTTGTTCGGCGGCGAAGCCGTGCCCCTGCCGTGCGTGGAACTTCTCTTGATCGAAGAGTTGGTTGACCGTTCGATGCGCTCCAACGCCTCTGCCGGCAGCTTCAGCCCCTGGCTTCTTGCCTTTGCGAGGAACCTCGATTTGCGCCGACGTGGTCTTTTCGCTCACAAAGAGTTCCTTTCCTCGAGATTCCTGATTGAGGCCTTATTGGTAATTCTAGTCTGATTCCCTTGTCCACTTATTTCGCATTGCTTTGTTTCCTGATGAAGAGATGGCCTCGAGTAGAGTTGTTGTTTTTTGCTTCTATATGTACTTCGACTACCCACATTCTATCTGTGCGCGTTGCGGTTGTGCTCACCTTTGCAGGTGTGGAGGCCAAGGCCAAAGTGCTCGTCGACGGGTTGAAAGTGTGATTTCCTTCCGCATGAACCGTTCGAGGACGGTACTCGGCATTCGCATGCGGCTCTCTGTGCGGGATGCTAGCGCAAAAGCCGACGGTAACGAACGCTTTATGGCAACAGGCCAGTTTCTGTGAATCCATCTGTGAACAGGCCGAGGAACGCCTGTGACGCCCACTTAGGGTTTGCCTGTACTACTTCAACCCGTACGAACAAGGTGATACAAGTGGACAACAAACCCGATGGACAGGACGCATCAACCACTGATAATCCCGAGCTCGCGCACAAGCGCGATGTGTTCCATGCGTGGATGCTCGAGGGGTTGGATTTCTCGCTCCCGTGGGATATGCCCATGCTCACGCCCGTCGAGGCGCATCCCACGGCGCTCGTGCCCTTTTCGGTTGCTATGCACGAGAGATGGTGCGACTTCGACTGCTTCGTGCACTTCTACGAGGACGATTTCCGCTTCGAACGCGTCTGGAACGATCCGCACAAGTACCTCTCCAAGCTTTCGAAGTTCGAGGGCGTGATCATGCCGGACTTCTCCACGTGCATCGACTTCCCGCGCCCGCTCAAGATGTGGAACTGCTATCGCAACAAGACGCTCGGGGCATGGTGGCAGGAGCAGGGCCTGGCGGTCATTCCGAACGCACGGCACCAGCCGGGGTGCGACTGGCTTATCGAGGGCCTGCCACGCGAGAGCGTCATCGCCATCTGCGGACGCGCACTCGTTAAGGACGTTGCGGAACGCCGCCGCTTCGTGCGCGATGTGAGGGCCACCGTGGACATGCTGTGTCCGACGGCGATCGTCTACTACGGCAGCGACCTCTATGGCGTGATGGACTACCCGCGCTCGCTCGGCATCCCCGTGTGGGCGTATCCGGGCTGTGGGCGCGGCGCGCTGGACGGTGGCAAGCGTGGGCAGCGGTAGCAGCGGGTACGGCATCGGGCGCAGGAGCGGCGGAACGTCGGGAAGTCGCGATGACGGGTTCAGGACCGTTCACGGTTTCACGACCCGACTGCACGAGGGAAATCAGGGCAAGCACATCCCTGGACACAACAACTACGAACCCAAGGCCGGGAGAAGCATCTTCAAGGGAAGCCTTGCCGACGCCCAACAGCTCATCGGTGAGTTCGGCGGAGCTGGAACATGGGTGGGTAATAATAGAGAGCGAGTCGATTTCGGCAGGGTGATCGGCACCTGGATCGGCGGCCGCGGCAAGGAGCGGTCTCCCACGACCATGGGTTTCATTCACTATGGGAAGAACGGTGCTCACATTGTTCCCGCACGACCGAAAAGGGGATGACTGACATGGTCGGACAGAACAGGCTCGAGGAGCGTGTCAAAGACATTGAGGGATATCTATGCGGCCACGACTGGGGAAGCGCGTACGAGATAACGTTCCCCGAGGGAGACGTCTATCGGTGCGTGTGGGAGAACAGCGAGTACGTCGACAACGATGAGGAGCTGGATTCCCCCGAGTACGAGGAATGGTACGAGCTCGACTTCAGGGTGCTCGAGGTGGTCAAGGAGGGTCCCAACAAAGACCCTCGTTACGACTACGTCATGGTCTCGCGCAAGCGAATGCCCTCGCTGGTGACGTGCGGGGGCGAGGTTGTTTTTCGGGCGGAGTGAGGGACGCACTCCATCGACTGAGGTGCTTGTGCCGCGTGCTCAGTGCACGGCTTTTCAACGCTTTCCGAGCGCCGGAGAGCCCGGCCATAGCCCGCAGGCGTGTGGGAAGGGTTGGAAAGCCCCATGCCCGTTGCTTGCTGATATCCTCAGTGGCGTATTTCTGCGCTCATCATTGCAGGGCTCCGCGACCTTGTTTGATCGCGGAGCCCGCTCTGATATCCCTCTCGGATTAGATCGTGGGGAACTCTCTGTGTACCGGGCCATCCATGAGCATCCGGTACCACCAGCTGCGGTCCTTGTAACCGCTGCTTCCCAGCATGTCGAGCAGTTCGGTCTGCTCAGCTTCTCCGAGCGTTGCGAAGTGCTCCCGCATGCTGTTTTCCAGGGCAACCTTGCTCCTGATCATGTCATCGAGAATTTCCCTCAGCTCCTCCATCGTGAAGCTTTCCGGTGAGATCTCAACGAGCTCTGCGCGAAAATGGGAGTAGTCCTCGAGAGCGCACATGGCGTCGATGTCTGCTGCGCTGTGATTCATGGCAATCTCCTTCAATCTGAACTTGCCTGTGGCTTGGTCGTAGATGGGACACAACCGGGACACAACAGCGACCGGAACTCCGTTTTCGTCAGGTTCCGTCAGTCGCTGTTCATCGCTGCAAAAGACCTGCTCAGACGCTCTTTTGTATAGGTCTGTTGTCCTCAGTCGACGCTGTGGGATAACCCTCTCAAGGCGGAGATCACCAGTTCGAATCTGGTACGGGCTACCATGCATTTGAACCCCGGTTGGACGTCCAGCCGGGGTTTTACGTTATCGCGAAATGTCCGCGCGCCCCGTGCGCCTGCCAGGAGGGCGCCGGGGCGGTGCGGCCCTCGGTGCGACCCCTAGAGCTCGAGGGCGCTATCGCGCGGGAGGCGGCGCTCGCCCCACATCTGAGCGAGGAGCTCGATGCCCTCGAGGTCGAAGGCGGCCGCGGTGTCGGTCGTCTGCAGGACGGGCACTGTGGCATCGCTGCCGACGCCGGTGCATCCCGCCCCGAGCGCGACGTTCTCGTGCGCGATGGCCACGAGTGCGTCGACGAGTTCCGTGACGGGCATGCCGTACACCGCGGCGTCCCAGCCCTGCTCTTCGAGATGCAGGCGGGCGACGACGGCATCGTTCTCGTCAACGCCCTCGAAGCCGTGGGGGAGGCGCGCGGCCAGGCGGTCGGCGAGCTTCGCCTCGAGGCACTTATCGTAGAAGAGCGCGCCCGTGAAGCTCGTGCACGCGGCGGCGAGGCGCGGCGGCAGCGAGTCCATCTCGCGCAGCTCCACGAAGCCCTTGAGGCGCACGTTCGGGAAGACCATGGACAGCAGGTGCATGAGCTCGGAGGCGGCGAGCGGCCGCTCCGACATGATGTCGCGGCTGTAGCGGTCGCCCGTCGCCACGGTGACGTGGTGCGCGTCGGTGAAGAGGATCGGCTTCACGTTGGAGACCCAGAGGATGTAGTCCTCGAACGAGAGCCCCTCGAGCGCGCCGGGGACGATGCCGCAGCGGTCGACGTCGACGTGGTGCCAGATGCGCGAGCGCGCCATGCCGGCGGAGGGCTTGCCGCGGAACATCGGCGCGTTGTCGAAGAGGAAGGCGAAGACCGGGCCCAGGAGCGTCGCCAGGCGGTAGATGCGCGCGCAGTCCGCCTCGTCCTCGTAATCGAGCGAGACCTGCGTGGATGCGGTGCAGCGCATCATGTCGCGCGCGTAGCGGCCGCGTCGCGAAAGGTACGCGTCCATGTCGCGGTAGCGCTCCTTGGGGATGAGCTCGAGGTCGAGGGGGCTCGAGACGACCGGGTTGTACCCGACGGGGACGAGGCGCGCATCGAGGCCGATGGTGGCGCAGGCGCGCTCGACCTCCGCGTCGAAGGCGCAGACGGCCTCGTAGAGCGCCTGCACCGAATGGGCGGGGCCGGCGGAGATCTCGAGCTGGGCAGCCGGTTCGAGCGAGACGGACACCGCGACGGGCTCGGTGGCGGTCTCGACGCGGTAGGAGAGGCCGAGCAGGTGCCCGTCGATGAGCACGCGCTCGTCCTCAGAGCGGTCGCGCGCGAGCTCCTCAAGGAGGGCGCCGACGCCGTGCTCGCCCGTGAAGGGGACGGTCGCACCCGCGCGGTCGATGAGGATGCGCTCGAGCTCGAAGCCGATCTTCTTGCCCGCGGGGTCCTTGTCGCCGCTCTCGAGCACGCCCACGAGCGCCTCGAGGTTCTCGCGGAACGAGCCGGTGAAGGTGGGTATGGTCGCTGATGGCGTGCTGGTCATGGGATGCTCCTTGCTACTGCCGCTGCACTTCATGGTACCCAAAGACGGCGCGCCGTGTCCGCTCGCGGCCATCTCGGCCGTCTCTGGTGCTCGTATGCAGACCGGGCGGGCGGCGGCGTGCGCGGGGGCGATGCACTACAATGGTGGCAAGGGAGATTCCCCAGACCCTAGGAGATCCATGTCTGAGTCCTCGCATACTGCGCCCAAGCAGCGCGTCGACGCCGCCCCCGCCGGCGGGGACGACCGCAAGGGAGCGCGCCGCGGCGCCATCTTTATCGGCCTGGTGCTCGTCGCCTATATCGTCTACCTGGTGTTGACCGGCCAGATTCTCGAGTTCGCCCAGGCGATGTCGTCGGTTCAGATGTCGTGGATCGCCGTCGCCTGCCTGTGCATGGTGCTGTACTTCATCTTCGGCGTGGCCGCGTACGCCATCGCGGTGTGGCTCGACCCGGATTCGCCCGTGGGCATCCGCGACCTCGTCTCCGTCGAGGCGTCGGGCGTGTTCTTCGGCAACCTCACGCCCATGATGGTGGGTGGCACGCCTGCCCAGATCTACCGCCTCACGAAGGCCGGCCAGCCGGTGGGCGAGGCGGGCGCCACGCAGTTCACGCGCTACATCGTGTTCCAGATCGGCCTCGTGGTGTGGGGTGCGATCCTGCTCGCCGTGCGCCTGCCGTTCTTCACGAGCCTCTACGGCGATATGACGCTGCTGTGCCTGTTCAGCTTCGGCGGGCACGTGCTGCTGCTCACGGGGCTCTTCATCGTGTGCCTGTGCCCGCGGTTCGTGGTGCGCGTGGCGATGTGGGGCATCCGGTTCGTGGAGCGCGTGAGCGGCGAGAGCGAGCGCACGCGCGGTTGGCGCGACTACGTGAACAGCGAGATCTACTCCTTCTCCGACCACTTCAAGCACGCCGCGGCGCACCTCTCGTCCATGGGGCTCACGATGCTCGTGACGATGGCGCAGCTCGCGTTCTTCTACATGGTGCCGTATTTCGTGCTGCTCGCCTTCGGCAAGCACGATGTCGACTTCCTCTCGTGCCTCGCGGCCGGCGCCTTCATTCAGCTGCTTTCGAGCGCTGTGCCCCTGCCGGGCGGCACGGGCGGCGCCGAGGGAGGGTTCGCGCTCTTCCTGGGGCACTTCTTCGGCCCGTCCGCGACGGCGGGCTACCTCGTGTGGCGCATCATCACGTTCTTCGGCCCGACGATCCTCGCCGCGCCGCTCCTGGGCTTGCGCTCCGCGCACCATGCGAGCATCCATGCGCGCTGGAACCGCCTCGTGCACGGCGGCCGCGAGCGCAAGCGGACGGCACCGGGAGGCGAGGGGAGGACGGCTGGCCATGCCGCCTCCGGGGGCGCTTCCGCGTCGCGCCGCCGCGGCTCCGGACGGCAGGGGATCCGCCAGACCTCCGGCGGCATCACCGTCTCGCCCAAGTCCCTCCGCCGCCGTCGCAAATGAGCCATTGGGGACGGGTTCAATTGACTCACCGAGACATTGGGGACGGGTTCGTTTGACTCACTGAGTCATTTGAACCCGTCCCCATTGACTCACCCGAGGCGCCTCTAGAGGGCCTCTTCCGGCGCCCCTTTTGAGCTGCGGCTGAGCTCCGCGATATGGGCGAGGAGTGGGACGTGCCGGTTGAACAGGTTGCAGAGGCGACCGACGGCGAGTGCCGAGACGATCGTGCCGATGCCGAGGCCGTTGAGGTAGCCGAAGAACATGAACGACAGCCCGCAAGCGATGACCACGAGCGTGGTGTCGAAGCACATCTTCACCGATCCGAAGGGTTTCTCGGTGACGGCGGACAGGGCGCGCACGATTCCCTCGCCCGGGACGACGATGACGTTCGGAGCGACCTCGACCGAGACGCCGAACGCGAGGATGGCGCATCCGAGCGCAAGCGAGGCGAGCTGTGCGGGCAGCGTCGCGGGCGTGAACCAGGCCAATGCGCCCATGCTGACGTCGATGAGGGCGCTGAACAGGACATTGACCAGGATCTGCGTGAGCTGGAACGGCTTGAAGTCCCGCCTGAGCAGCGCGACCTGCAACGCGATGTACAAGAGGTTCAGCATGAAGGTGGTTTGGCCGAAGGTGAGCGGCAGCTTCAGGTCGAGCACGTAGGGGATGCTCGAGATGGGCGAGGTGCCGAGCGCCGCCTTGGTGATGAACGCGACGCCGAAGCTGTTGATGCATACGCCGAGGACGAACCAGATGTAGCGCTGCAGGAGGCGTTCCGAACGCAGGCGCTCCGCGAAGCGCGCCTTCCCCTGCGGCGTCGATGCGGAGGTGCTCGGCACCGGCTTCGCGATGCGTCCGCCCCGCTCCAGGATCGTCATATCCTCCCACGTGCCCTCTGCTTCCGCTGCCGCTTCACTCATGCGCGATCCTCCTGTTCATGCTGCTGTAAATTCCGGATAACCTGGTCGAGCAAGTGCGAAAGCCGTCGGCGCTCGTCGGTATCGAGGCCCTGCCATGCGATGTCATCGACCTCGCTACGGCAGTCCAGCACGTCGGAGGCTGCGGAACGGCCTTTCTCGGTGAGAAACACGGCGACGACGCGTCGATCGCCCGCCTTGCTGCAGCGCTCGATGAGCCCAGCATCTTCCATGCGCCCCAGTACGCTCGTGACGGTCGACTTGTCCATGACGCACGACTGCGCGATCTCCTTCTGTGTGCATCCATCGTGCAGCGCGAGGTGCTCGAGCACCTTGGGCTGACCCGGCATGAGGCCGCACTGCCGCGTGCGGGCGCGCATGGCGCGATTCGAGTACGAGAACGCGACGAGCAGCTGGTGATGGATGGGCACTATCCCGAAGGCGAGGCTATCGCCGGCGCCCGCCCCGCATGCTGGGGCGGTTTCCCTGCACGTGGGTTCGGTGCGGGAATCGCAGATGCCGGGTGCGGGTATCGGTTCCGGTAGATGCATCGCGCTCCTCTTCTGGTCATCCTATTAATAGTTGGTATTCAAACTAATAATACCGTTCATCGATAAAGTCAAGCCGTTCGCGGATGCATCGTTCGGGATAGAACCCGAAACGCCGCCCTTTTGTCCCGTGTGAGACATTGGGGACGGGTTCAAATGTGAACCGCCCCCCGTTTCTTGGACACGGAAATGGAGGTCCGAGAGATGGGGGGCATTCTCATGTCCATCGACCTACGGTACGGGCACGGGCGCGCGGCGAGGTCGCTCGCCGCGGACCTGTTCGCGG
>NZ_NFIE01000014.1:0-67229 GCF_002161605.1 [Collinsella] massiliensis
CCACTCTCCCTTGCGAGGTCGCCTCGGGCGCCCCAACTGCCATGCCGGCATCCCTGCCCGCCAGATTCTGCATTGCACCAAAGCATCCGGTATCCGGCTCTCAGATGCAACGACTTAAAGATAGGAGCGCTATGGCAGAGCGGACGGAGAGCGTCCTCGCCTCACGGCAGAAGACGGCGGAGCACATCATCAAGAACCTCGCGCGGCACGGGATGGACGGCTACTATTGCGCCACGAGCGCGGAGGCGGTCGAGCTCGTGCGCTCGTGGATGGCCGCGGGCGAATCCGTGACCTGGGGTGGCAGTGAGACGTTCAAGGAGAGCGGGATGAAATCCGCGCTCGATGAGGCCGGCTGCTTCCGCATGCTCGACCGCGCGAGCGCGACGACCCCCGAGGAGCAGCGCGAGATGTGGCGCGACCGCTCGAGCGCGGACTGGTTCTTCATGAGCGCGAACGCCCTCACCCTGGACGGTGAGCTCGTGAACATCGACGGCAACAGCGACCGCCTCGCGCTGTTGCTCCACGGCCCTGCGCACGTCGTGGTGCTCGCGGGCGTGAACAAGATCGTGGCGGACGTGGAGGCGGGCTTCAAGCGCATCCGCACCGTGACGTGCCCGCTCAACGCCGAGCGCCTGCACACCGAAACCCCCTGCGAGCTCACGGGCGCCTGCTCGCTGTGCCATGCGCCGAAGTGCATGTGCTGCAACCTCGTCGTGACGCGCCATTCCCGCCATGCGGGGCGCATCCGCGTGGTGATCGTCGGGGAGGAGCTCGGCTATTAGCGTAGAGCCCCGGCACAACGCGAGGGGCGGCACCGACTCTTCGGTACCGCCCCTCGGCGAACTCAGTACTTTGGACTCACCTCAAGCCATCAAACGCACCTCGGGCTTCACTCCCTCTGGAACGAAACCCCCGTCCATAGGTGCCTTCGAGCTAGTCTGCGTCTCGTCTTCGGCTTCTCTCCGTGCTGCGACGGAAAACAATGGGTTGCCCTCTGGCAGAGACCCCAGGCGCTAAGCCTCGAATCCGCAGGCTACGAGCCCGAACGCTTGCGGTTCATCTTCTAAACCCATTGGACTCGCCTCCTTCGGTCGTCGCTTGCTCCTCTGAAGCGACCCTGTTCTGTCATTGCGTATATTCCCGTGCGTGCTCCATATATTCCAGAATTCAAGAATCGGAGCATATATGCCGCGAACGGTCGGTATGCGCCCGCGAGCGGCTCGCCGGGGACGAACCGTGGCAGCGTCCGGCATCCCCACAGCATTCCCGCAGGTAGACGCCCTTACGCTTCCGCCTCCGCGGCGAACTTCGCGAGCACCCCGGGGATGTCGATCTGCTGCGGGCACACCGCCGCGCAGCTCCCGCACCCGATGCACGCGCTCGGCCGCTTGTCCGCGTCCATGGTCTGCAGGCGCATGCGCGAGATGAAGTCGCCGTTGCCGGTGATCTGGCGCTGGTTGTAGAGCGAGAGCAGGTCGGGGATGTCGAGCCCCTGCGGACAGTGGCTCGTGCAGTAGCGGCATGCGGTGCAGGGCACGGTGCCCTGGCCGAGCATGTCGGCCACAATCTTGGCGAGCACCGCGCGGTCCTCCGCCGTGAGCGGCCGCTCCTCCTCGAAGGTGGCGATGTTCTCCTTCAGCTGCTCGAAGTTCGACATGCCGGAGAGCGTGACGCAGACCTCGGGGATGCCCTGGATGAAGCGGAACGCCCAGGCCACCGGCGTCTCGTCGGGACGCTGCGCGGTGAGCTTCGCGGCATCCGCCTTGGAGAGGTTCGCGAGCTTGCCGCCGCGCACCGGCTCCATGACCCACACGGGCAGGCCGTGCTTGGCGAGCAGCTCGACCTTACCCTTGGCGTCCTGGAACTCCCAGTCGAGGTAGTTCAGCTGGATCTGGCAGAACTCCATGTGCTCCCCGTATGCCGCGAGGAAGCGCTCCATGACGGGGATGGCGCCGTGGGCCGAGAAGCCGAGGTGCCGGATGCGCCCGGCCTCCTTCTGGGCGAGCAGGTAGGGCATGATGCCGTGCGCAGGGTTGAGGTACTCGTCGATGTTGAGCTCGCACACGTTGTGGATGAGGTAGAAGTCGAAGTAGTCCATGCCCGTGCGCTCGAGCTGCGCCTCGAAGATCTCCTCGACCTTGTCCATGTTCGCGAGGTCGTACCCCGGGAACTTCGTGGCCAGGTAGAACGAGTCGCGCGGATGCGGAGCGAGCGCGCGACCGAGAGCCGCCTCGGAGGTGCCGTTGTGGTAGCCCCAGGCGGTGTCGAAGTAGTTCACCCCGTGCTCGAGGGCGTAGGCGACCATATCGTCCGTCGCGGCCTGGTCGATCGCGCCGTCATCGCCGTCCACCACGGGCAGGCGCATCGCCCCGAACCCGAGCGCCGACAGCCTGAGCCCCTTGAAATCCTTGTACAGCATGGCCTTCCCCCTAACGGATCCCCTACCGGTTCACGAACAGCACGACCGCGACGATGATCGCGACGACCACGACGACGATGCCCGCGATCGCGCCGATGAACCGCGCGCGCGAGCCGCGCGTGCGCTCCCGCACGCTCCGCTCCACGTTCGCGAGCTGCTCGACCTCCGCCGCCTGCTGCTCCCGCTCCGCGCGGTCCGCCTCGAGCCGCGCGGCGATGGTCTCCGTGACCTCGGGGTGCGTGTGGATGTCGTTCGCCTCGTCGATGAGCGCCTGGGCGTCGCGCGCCTCGTCCTGGGCGTCCTCGGCCGCCTGCTCCTGCTCGCGCTTGGCCTTCTCCTGGGCGGCGATGCGCTCCTTCATCGCGCGCTGGCGCTCGGAGGCGGCATCGCGCGCCTCGCGGTAGGCGTTGCGCGCCTCGTCCGCGGCACCGCTCACCTCGTTGAACGAACGCTTCGCCTCGTCCATGGGCTTCTCCGCCTCGGCCACGGCACGGCGGGCGTGCTCGAGCGCCTCGGCGAGCTCGCGGGTGATGCGGGGCAGGTCGTCCTTCGCGAGCGTCAGGTCGTGCTCGGCGTCGGCGATCTCCTGGTCGAGCTCGCCCGAGCGCACGCTATAGGCCGCGGAGTTCGCCGAGGGGTTCCGCTGCACCTCCGAGCGCTCCTCGCGGAGCATGGTGAGGCGCGATTCGGCGCTCTCCACGGCCGTCTGCGCGGCGGCGACGCCGTCCTTCTGCTCGCGCTCGGCGCGCTCGAGGTTCTTCTTGGCATCGTCGAGCCGACGCTGCAGGCGCGCGCCGTTCTCGCGCGCGGACGCCTCGCGCGCCTCAGCGGCGTCGAGCGCGGCCTTCAGGCGCTTATCGGTCTGGGCGTCGGCATCCTTCATCTGCTGGAGCTCGCCCTTCAGGGCATCGATCTCTCCCTGGATGCGCTTCTGCTCGCGCACGGCGGCCGAGCCCGCCTGAACGGCCGCCTCGCGGCGCGCCGTCTGCTCCGCGACGATCTGCTCGAAGCCCGCCTCGACCTCGCGCCGGTGGGCGAGCTCCGCCTCCTCGCTCGCGATGGTGCTCTCGAGCGACTCGAGCTGGCTGCGCGCCTCGGCGTGCGCGCGGCGGGCGTTGCGCATCTCGTTCATAGCCGCGGCGCCCGAGGTGAAGAACGACCCCACCGCCTCGACGGCGGATGGCCCCTCCGCGCCGGCCGGCGCGACCTCAGTGCCCGCATCGCCCGTGGGCGGCGCGGCGTCTTCTGCATCGTACGTTTGCGGCTTCTGCTCGTTCAGATCTTCCGGCATGATCCACTCCCCCAATGCATGGGCGAACTGTTTCTCAGCTCAATGATATATGCCCGCGCGGACACGCGGGCACGCGATCGTTGATTTTTACCGAGCGGCGCGGGGCGGAAAGGCGACGCCCGGCCGGCGGCGCCCCGGCGCATCCACCCGGCCGAGAGCCGGCGGCACCCTCGGGGCGCGCTACTCGATGAGCATCGCGTCGCCGAAGCTGAAGAAGCGGTAGCGCTCCGCCACGGCCTCGGCATAGGCGTCCATGATCTGCTCGCGGGTCGCGAGGGCGGAGACGAGCATCATGAGCGTCGAGCGCGGCACGTGGAAGTTCGTGATGAGCGCATCGACCACATGGTAGGTCGAGCCGGGCATGAGATAGAGGTTCGTGGTGGCGTCCGCGCGCGCCACGATGTCGCCCGCGCGCGCCACGGCGGCGGAGTCGGGGGCATCCTCGAAGCGGCGCGCGACGACTGCGGGGTCGGATGCCGGCGCCGAGGCCTCCCAGGCGCTCTCGAGCGAGCGCACGGCCGTCGTGCCCACGGCGATCACGCGGTGGCCGCCCGCCTTCGCGGCGTGCACGGCGTCCACGACCGCCTGCGGCAGGTGGTAGCGCTCGGTGTGCATGACGTGCTCGGTGGGGTCGTCCTCCTCCACGAGGCGGAACGTGTCGATGCCAACCTCGAGCTCGACCGTCGCCCAGCCCACGCCCTTCTGCTTGATGCGCTCGATGAGCTCGGGCGTAAAGTGCAGGCCCGCCGTGGGCGCCGCAGCGGAGTGCTCCTCGCTCATGGCGTAGACGGTCTGGTACTTTTCGGGGTCGCCCTCGTAGTCGGTGATGTAGGGCGGCAGCGGCACGTGACCCGCCGCGTGGATGGCCTCGTCGAGGGTGCGCGGACGGCCGTCGGTGCCCTCCCCCTGCGGCGTGAAGCGCACGATGCGCCCGCCGCGGCTATCGGGCACGAAGTCGACGATCTCGCCCGTGAGCACCACGGGCGCGGTCTCGGGGGCGTGCGGGCCGCCCGCGCGGTACTCCACGACCGCCCCGGGCTTCAGACGCTTGCCCGGGTTCACGAGGCACTCCCACACATGCCCGAGCGGGTCGAGGTCCTCGCGGCGCGTGAGCAAAAGCGTCTCGGCCATGCCGCCCGTCTTGGCCTTGCGGCCGATGAGGCGCGCCGGCATGACGCGCGTCTCGTTCGCCACGAGCAGGTCGCCGGGCTCCAGGTAGTCGATGATGTCGTAGAAATGGCGGTGCTCGACGCTCCCGCCGTGCGCAAGCGGCACGACATCGCCCGTCGTGGCGAGCGGCTCGCCGCGGTGCAGCACGAGCAGGCGGCAGGAGTCGCGCGGCTCGGCGGGCGCCTGGGCGATGAGCTCCTCGGGAAGGTTGTAGTCAAAATCGTCGGTGCGCATGGCGACCTCGCTTTCCGTGTTCCGGCTGAATAGCTTAGCACGCTTGCCGAAACGAAACGACCCGTTCTGAAGCGAGGTAACCACGCGCTGCCTTTATGAGAAGAGACGACGGATCTCGTCGCGACCCTCCTCGCTCGTGAAGATGATCGCCTCGTCACCCGGCTCCAAGACGGTATCACCGTTCGGCACGATGAGGTTGTCCTCGTGTTCCACGGCGGTCACGATGGTCTCCGCTGGGAACGGGATGTCCTTGAGGGCGAGCCCCGCCGCGCGGGCATGCGCGCCCACCGTCACCTGCACGATGCTGTGCTCGTCACGGCCGAGCTTCATGAGCGTGTACATGTCATGCACATCCATGCCCTCAATCACGAAGCGCGCCGTGATCTCGGCCTGATTCACACCCACGTCCACACCGTTCACCGGCGTGAACATCCACGCGTTCGCCGGGTTGTTCACACGCGCCACGACGCGCGGCACCGCATATTCCATCTTCGCGAGCATCGACGTCACGAGGTTCGTCTCGTCCAATCCCGTCACGGCCGCGACGGCATCCGCGATGCGCACGCCGGCGCGCTCCAAAACCTCGGGATCCGAACCGCTCCCCTCGATAACGGAGACGTTCGGGCATATCTGACACAAGCGCTTGACGACTTCGACGCGCTGCTCGATAACCGTGACCGCGATGCCGTCGTCCGTGAGGCGGGAGGCGAGATGGGCGCCGGTCTTGCCGCCGCCGACAATGATGACCTGCATGATTCCTCCTAATCGGTGATGCCGAGCATCTGCTTGAACTTCCTGCTGGCAGAGGTCGCCACAGCGGCGTAGATGATGTCGCCGGCGGCGAGCACGGTGCCCTGCGTGGGGATGAACGTCTCGTTATCGTGCGAGACGCTCACGATCTGCACCTCGCCGAGCGCCGAAATCTCGCGTACCGTGGCGCCATCGAGCAGCGCCGGCACGTCCGCGCGAACCAGGCGCACATCACCCGAACCCACTTCGAACACGTTGTCGAGGTGGTTATAGGTAAGGAGCTCGCCGATGCGCGCGATGCCCCAAGCATTAGGTGAGACCGTCTGGATGTTCAGGCGACGGTACGTATCGGCCTTCGTAAGATCGTGCAGGCGCGCGATGACGCGGGGCACGCGGAACGTCGAGCGGGCGACGTGTGCCACCACGATGTTCGCTTCGTCGGAACGCATGCAGGAAACGAGGGCATCCGTGCGGTCGATGCCCGCGCGCAGAAGCACGTCGCGGTCGAGACCGATGCCGCACACGCGTTTGCCGGGAAACGAATCACCCAGCGCATCGAGCGCTTTCTGATCTTGGTCGACCGCCGTGACCGAGAACCCTTGCCGTGCGAGTTTCCACGCGAGCCCCGATCCGATAAAACCCATGCCTACGATGATAACGTTCATAATCTCCACCTTTCAGATGGTGCGTACCCTCAACTCTAGCGATTCGCGACGGCACGCGACCGTTCACGACGGCGCAGCCATGCCTTGCGAATCTCTTCGATGGCGATGACCACGGGCGGGATGCAGCAGAGGAAAGCATAATCCTGCCAGGCCAGCGGCGCGGTGTGGAACACACCCTGCAGCGGCGGAAACGTGGTGAGGATCACGAGCAGCACCACCTCGAACACGATGCCTATGAGGATGCGGCGATTCGAGAAGAGCCCGATCTTGAATACCGAGGTGGTTTCCGTACGGCAGTTCATGACCTGGCCGATCTGCGCGAAGATGATGCCTGCGAGCGTCATGGTCGTCGCCTGGATGTACACGGGGTCACCGTCGTCGCCCAAGCCGGCGAGCGGGATGCCCGGCCAGCCGGCGAGCATGTTCACCAGGAGATAGCCTGCCATGGCGACGATCGAGGCCATAAGTCCGTACCACAGGAAAGCCTTCACGAGCACGCGGCGATTGAGCAGGCGCTCGTTGGGATCGCGCGGGGGTTGATCCATGATGGTCTCCTCCGGCGGTTCGGTGCCCAGGCCCAGCGCCGGCAGCATGTCCGTGCCCAGATCGATGGTAAGGATTTGCATGGTTGTGAGCGGCAGCGGCACGGCGCCGCCCGAGAGCAGATAGACCGCGTTCGGCACCGCTTCGGGCGCATTGGAGTTCAAGATGTAGAGCAGGAACTTGCGGATGTTGCTGTAGACAGCGCGCCCCTCCTCGATCGCGGCGACGATCGAGGCGAAGTTGTCGTCCGTCAAGATCATATCAGCCGCCTCCTTCGCCACATCGGTGCCGGTGATGCCCATGGCGACACCGATATCGGCTTTCTTGAGCGCAGGGGCATCGTTCACGCCGTCACCCGTCACCGCCACGATCTCGCCCATCTCCTGGAGCGCCGTGACCACACGGAGCTTCTGCTCGGGCGCCATACGGGCGAAGACCACTTGTCCGGCGAGCTTCTCCTTGAGCTCTTCATCGCCCATCTTCGAAAGCTCGAAACCCGAGATGACGGATAGCCCCTCGCCCTCCACGATCTTCAGGCGCCGCGCGATGCTCGCCGCGGTGAGACCGTAGTCGCCCGTGATCATGACGATGCGGATGCCCGCGCGATGGCACTCTGCCACAGCCGCCGCGACTTCGGGGCGAGGCGGGTCCATCATGACCTCGAGCCCCACGAAGGTGAGATCGCGCTCGATATTCTCGGGCGTGTAGTCGCTCATAGCGTCGGGGATACCCGCTCCTGCGTTCGCTCCGTCGAGCGGACGGTACGCCACCGCGAGCACGCGCAGGCCGTCGGCGGCATACGTGTCGTTCGCTTTCATGATGCGCTGGCGGAGCTCCTCGGTCATGGGCTCCACCGCGCCGTGTACGCGCACATGGGTCGAGAGCCGCACGACCTCGTTCGGCGCGCCCTTCGTGAATGCGATGCGGCGCGCCCCCTCCAGCGGGTACTCAAGGGCGTGCACGGTCGTCATGCGCTTGCGGCGGCTCTCGAACGGCAGCTCCTTCACACGGGGCATGCGCGCCTCGAGCTCCGCACGATCGATGCCACCCTTCTGCGCGGACACGATGAGGCACGCCTCCGTGGGATCACCGTACACCTCGTAGCGTTTGCCCTCCTCTTCCGGCTCGGCGAGACGCGCGTTGCCACAGAGCAACCCGCCTTCGAGCAGGAGCTCGAGGTCGGCGTCGTCCACAGCGCGCCAGCTGCGTCCCTCGCCCTCGATCTGGCCATCGGGCGCGTACCCCACGCCGGAGATTTCGTATTCGCGCGTCGCCGTCCACAAATGGTTCACGGTCATCTCGTTCTGCGTGAGCGTACCGGTCTTATCCGTGCAAATCACGCTCGTGGAGCCGAGCGCCTCCACGGAATCGAGCTTCTTCACCAGGGCGTTTCGGCGGCTCATGCGCTGCACCGCCATAGCGAGCGAAAGCGTCACCGTGGGCAGCAGGCCTTCGGGAATGAATGCCACCACCATGCCGAGCGCGAAGATGAACGACGACGCGAACGGCTCGTGCACCACGAACAGGGACAGGCAGAAGAACGCGATACCCATGCACATGGCAAAGATCGTGACCTGTTTCGTGAGGCGGTTGAGCTGGCGCGTGAGCGGGCTCTCCGCCGCCTGCATGTTCTGCGTGAGGCTCGCGATCTTGCCGAATTCCGTGTCCATGCCGATGCGGAACACCACGGCGCGCCCGTTGCCTTCGGACACACTTGTGCCGGCAAAGACGAGGTTGGGGATCTCCGCGGCGGAGAGCCCCTCTTCGAGCACCGCGTCAGCGGTCTTGCGCGACGGGGTGGATTCGCCGTTCAGTGTGGATTGATTCACCTGCAAGTCCGAGCTCGCGATGACGCGCGCATCCGCGGAGATCTTGTCGCCCTCGGCAAGGAGCATGATATCGCCCGGCACGAGGTCTTCGGCCAGAATCTTCTGCTCCTGGCCATCGCGAATCACCGTGGCGTAGGCCGGCAGCATCTTCTTGAGCGCCTCGGTCGCCTGGCTCGCGCGCGCTTCCTGCCAGAAGCTGAACACGCCGTTGATGATGTTCACGAGCCACACCGCGACGCCGAGCTCCGGGAGTCCCGCGACGAACGCGATGGCGCCCGCGACCCACAAAAGCACCGCCATGAGGTGCGTGAAGTTCGCGAGAAACGCGATGACGGGCGACTTCTTCTTCTCGCTTTGGATGACATTCTTCCCGAAGCGCCCCTGGCGTACGGCCGCCTCACCCGAGGCGAGTCCCGCGCGAGCCGTCCCAAGTTGGCCGAACACGCCGTCGATGGACGCCTTGCGGATGGCATCGAGCGCACCCGGATCCGTTGCGGCGACGGATGCCGGGACGCCGGAGCCCGAACTGCTTCCCATGAAACCTCTCCTTCCCTGATCGCGGGATGCCGACAGCACCTCCGCGATTGCGGAAGCATCTTAGTCACGCGAAAAAGCGGCTTCAAGGGGTTTTGCCATATCTTTGTGGCATCTTAATGCCCTGGCTCGCAGGGGGTGCCCGGAGCGCCGGAGGCGCTAGAGGCGTTGCATTCGATAGCCAACGCCCACATGCGTTTGGATGAGCTTCGGTTGCGACGGGTCGCGCTCGATCTTCTTCCGAAGCGTCGCCATGAAGACGCGCAGGCTCGCGATGTCGGAGTCCCACGACGTGCCCCATATCTCATGCGTGAGATAGGTGTGGGTGAGCACCTTTCCCACGTTTTTGCACATGAGCACGAGCAGTTTGTACTCGATGGGCGTGAGGTGCAGCTCTTCACCGTTGAGATACGCGCATCCCGCCGCATAGTCCACGCGCAAAGGGCCGTTCTCGAACACGCTCTCGCCCGGGTCGTCGCCGAGCGACATGCGAGCGCGCCGCTGCCAGGCGCGCACGCGAGCGAGAAGCTCTTCCACGGAAAACGGCTTCGTGAGATAGTCGTCCGCTCCCGTATCGAGCGCTTCAATCTTGTCCGCCTCCTCGATGCGCGCCGAAATCACGATGATCGGCACGTTCGACCATGAGCGTATCTTCTTGATGACGGCGATGCCATCCATATCCGGAAGGCCCAGATCGAGCAAAATAAGATCTGGGCCATGCGACGCGGCCTCGAGAACCGCCGCCTCGCCTGTGGCGGCGGCTTCCACATGGTAGCTATGCATAGCAAGGGCCGTCGTGATAAGACGGCGCACCGCCGCATCGTCCTCCACCACGAGAACGGAGAGCGTCCTCGTGCCGTCCGCACCGGCCGATGCCGCCGATTTCGATTCCCTATCCATGAATCGCAACCTCCTCTGCGGGAAGCGTGAACGAAAAGACGGCGCCATGGGGCACGTTATCGTGCACCTCGATAGCGCCGCCGTGCGCCTCGACGATGGAACGGCAGAGCGCGAGTCCCAAGCCGAAGCTACGCTGCGCATCTGCCGGCCGCTCTGCCTTCGAGCCGGAATAGAAACGATCGAACACATGCGGCTTGTCGTCGTCTGCCACGCCCGGCCCATCGTCTGCAACCGTCACGCGCACAAACGCCCCCTCACGCCGTGCGTACAGCCGGATGGTCGAACCCACCGGGGTGTACTTGATGGCGTTGCCCACGAGGTTCGTGAGCACCTGGATGATGAGGCTCGCATCAATGCGCACGAGGAGGATCTCCTCTGCGGGCTCGATGACGATACGGTGCTCGCCCGCCTGGTTCGCGAGATGCGATACAGCGGCCTCGAAGATGTCATCGATGAGCTCGGAGCTCAAGGTGAGCTTGACGGTGCCCTCATCGAAATGAGTGATGGTGAGCAGGTTCTCGACCATATCGATGAGCCAAAGCGAGTCATGGTACACGTCGTCCAGAAGCGCGCGACGCTGCTCGGGCGCGAGGCGGCCGGAGTCATCGCGTAGAATCGCCGCCGCGCCCGAGATCGCCGTGAGCGGCGTGCGAAGGTCATGGCCGAGCGAGCGTAACAGGTTCGCGCGGAGCTGCTCGTTGCGCGCGAGCACAGCGGCCTCTTCCCGCTCGTGCGCCTCCCGTTCTCGAGCGAGCTCGAGCGCGCACTCGCCGATGATCGAACGGGCGATGGAAAGCTCGAACGAGTCGACTCCGCGCTCGGCGGCGCGAATGCACACCACGCCGAACACCTCGTCGTGCGTGCGCACGGGCAGAAACAGGCCGTCTCCCATGGAAAGGGCAGCAATTTCCGAAGCTTCTACGCTTGCGGGCGGCGCGGAGGCGGGCGCGGCCGCAGCCGAAGCAGCGCCCTTCGAGCGCTCGGCAGAGCGGAGCGCGCGCAATGCGTCCACGCGGGCAGCCTCGGCAGCTGCGACCCGCATCGCCTCATCGTCCCCGTTGCCCACCAGCGGCGCGCCAAGACCGTCGCCTTCGGCAGGATAGAACGCCACCAACCCGTCAAGAAGCTTCGAAAGCTGGCTCAAAGCTATTCGCGCGATGCTTTCGGGATCATCCGCTTGCTGAAGCAGCTGGTTCGTCTCAAGGAGCACGCTCGTGCGATACGCCGTCCGCCGCGCCTCGCGGGCGTTTCGCGCGATATGGTTCGTGAGCTCCGAGGCAACGATGGCGGCGACGAACATGATGCCGAACGTGACGAGGTAGCTCGTGTCGAGCGACTCGAGCGAAAAGCGCGGCACGACGAAGTAGAAATTGTAGAGAACCACCGAGAGCGCAGACGAAAGCAGCGTGTACATGCGTCCCGATGTGGCCGTAGCGGTGAGCAGCGTCGATAAGATGTAAAGCGAGATGATGCTCGAATCGGTAAAACCCAGCTCGTGAAAGCCGAGACCGACCGCGGTCGACGACGCCAGGAGCACGCACATGACACCGATATGTGCCGCCGCTCGCCCTTCGCGTCGCGGCGCCCGCACGTTCGCCTCACCCATCTGCCGCCTTCCTTCGCGTTCTTCCTCAGTATAGCGCGGCAACGCGAGCGCAACGCATTCGTTCTTCATAGGTAATGCGCTGTCTACCTGCATCTTTATGACATTTTAATATCCAGGCGCCCGAGCTTAACGCCACCTTTACCACTCGCGTGCTGTACTGGATTCGACAGCAGGGACATATCCGTGAAGCCCCTATGGCGCCTGTATGTCGCTGCCGAGGAATCTTGGATTCACGTGCATATCGCCTGTTTCAGATGATTCATGCGGGGAAGAATCCGAGTTTCCGGCATAGGTTCTGCGGGCGTCGAACACCTCGAACCCGCCATGGGAAGGAGACCATGTCATGCACGCGATAACCCCGATCGCCCTCGCCGGGCTGCTCCTCGGTGCCGGATGCGCCGCGCTCTTCGGCTACTGTGCGTACGTGTTCGCAAGCGTCAGCCTCCGAATGCCGCGCAGCAAGCGTCGCAAGGGCTAACGAGGCGCGACCCCGCGCCGGCCTTATGCGCCACGCAGCCTGCACCCCGAACGCTGGCGGGCAGCGGCCCCACCCGAGAACCCGTCCCGAATCCAAGGGCTGGCGGCTAAACCAGAGCTGCCGAACAGCTCGTCCAATATATCGTCGATCAGGGCGTCTACGGTGCGCTCCAACGCCCCAGTGCGCAGAAGGCCGCGATTGAGCAGGACGAGCGCGAGCGTGGACTGCAGGTTCTGCACGGCGGCGATATCCACCCCAGGCCGTGCGTCGGCAACCTCATCCACGATCCAGCGCACGAGCGCGCCGTCGGAAGCAGGGTCGAGCGTCCGCTCGTTGGGCAGGTTCCGCACGAGATGGCGGTACTCCTCTGACGTCGCGATCCGGAAGATGTTTCGTTCCAACCGCCAAAGAAGCTCGAGCCATGAGCGCATCCATCACGCGCTGGCGGTTTTCCGTGAGCATCGCGTAGATGAAGTCGTCCTTTGAATCGAAGAAGTTATAGAACGTGCCCTTGGCGATACCCACAACCGCCGTAACCCGCTCCACGCGCAGAGAGCGAATACCGCCCTCGACGAGCTGCTCCCAGCCCGCCTCGATTATGCGACGGTATAGCTCGTCTCGATTCTGCTGAGTAAAGATAGCAGGCATGGTTCTCGCCTACCGCGCTGACGAGCGAGCCCGCCGCTCGCGGTAGCCGAGCCATTCGCGCACGAGCGCCAAGACCACGCTTGCGCCCACGATGAGGGCGAGCACGTGGAAGGCCAGGTGCATGCCGTCCATGAAGACGTCCGGCCTGCCCGCGACGTAACTCGTCACGGGGTAGCCGATCGAGCTCGACATGCCGCCGTAGAGCAGGGCCGAGCCCGCCGTGATGCCGACCGCCTGCCCCAGGTAGCGCATGAGGTTGCCGAGCGACCCCACGAAGCCGAGCGAGCCTTCCGGCGCGTGCCCCATGACCATGGAGTTGTTCGGCGCCTGGAAGATCGCGCTGCCGAGCGAGGTGAACATGATGCAGGGGATGAGCACGAAAAGCGACGTGTCGAGCGCCACGAACCCCATGATGGCAAGGCCGCAGGTGTAGATGACCTGCCCCACGAGCGTGGGCTTCTCGCACCCCACCTTGTCCGAGACCGCGCCCGAGATGGGACCCACGATGGAGTTCACGAGCGGGTAGCACGCCATGATGAGCCCGGCCGCCCCGGCGCCGATGCCGCGCGCCTCCTGCAGGTAGTACGGGAAGATGAAGGTGTAGGCGGACATGGCGAGGAAAACGAGGGCCATGTTCACGAGGTCGATCACGAAGCGCACGTCCCGGAAGACCCCGAGCGTCACGAGCGGCGAGGTCGCGTGGTTCTCGACCACCACGAACGCGGCGAGCAGCGCCGCGCCGCCCGCGAGCATGCCGACGGTGAGCGGGGTGACGCCGCGCTCCATAAGCGTGATGGCGAAGAAGATGGCGAGGATGGCCGGGATGAGGAGCGCGGTGCCGAGGGCGTCGAACGACGGACGGCGCGCGGGGCGGTGGTTGCGGAGCACCTTGAGGCCGACGGCGAACGAGATGACGCCGATGGGCAGGTTGATGATGAAGATGAACTCCCACGGAAGCGACGCCACGATGAGGCCGCCGAGCGTGGGGCCGCACATGGCGCCGAGCGCGGTGAAGGTGGCCACGAGCCCGAGCGCGCGGCCGCGGCTCGTGGGGAAGGTCTCGGTGATGATGCCCTGGTTGTTGGCGAGCGACGCGGCGCCGCCGAGCGACTGGACGGCGCGGGCGACGACGAGCATCCCGAACGTGCCGGAGAGCGCGCAGAGCGCCGAGCCCGCGGTGAAGAGCGCCACGCCCACCTGGAAGATGCGCACCTTGCCGTACATATCGCCCAAGCGACCGAACACGAGAAGCGCCGCGCAGGTCACGATGCTGTAGATGCTCGCGACCCACTGGATGGACGCCATGTCCACCCCGAGCTCCTGCTGCATGGAGGGCAGCGCGACGTTCACGATCGTGCCGTCGAGGATCTCCATGAACGTCATCGCGAGGATGACCACGAGCGCCGCCGCCGTATGCCCGCGCGACGCGCCGGCCGTCGCGCGGCGCCCCATCTCGTCCCCCATCTCAACCATCCCCCCATGACATGACGATTCTGTTCGGGTACCCATGGTATTCCCCCGACGCCGATTGGGGAATAGGCGCTCGGAACTCAGGAGGCGCCGCGATGCCTGGCCTTGCGCTCGTCGCGCTGGCGGGCGCGGTCGAGCGCCGCCTCGGCGGCGGAGAAGCGGCAGCCGCAGTACTGCTGGCGGTACATGCCGAGCTCGCGCGAGCGGCGCGTGGCCTCGCCGTACCAGGGGCGGAAGTCGCGGATGACGGGCGTGAGGCCGCTCGCGGCGGCGAGGCGCTCGAGCACGTCGTTGCAGGTCTCGAAGAGCTGGTAGGGGGACACGGCGAGCGTCGTGGCGATGTGCGTGAAGCCCGCGCGCTCGGCCACGCGGCACGCCTCAGCCAGGCGGAGCGCGTAGCAGGCTCGGCAGCGGTGAGCACGGTCGCGCGCGCCGATGGGCGCCACCGCGCGCTCCCAGCGCTCGCGGTCCTCCCCCGCCTCGATGAGCGAGATGCCCTCCGCGGCGCACCAGCGACGGAGCTCGGCGAGGCGGCGGTCGTGCTCCTCGACCGGCTGGATGTTCGGGTTCGTCCAGCAGATCGTGGGCTCGAAGCCCTCGTCGACGAGCAGGCGCACCGGCTCGAGCGAGCAGGGTGCGCAGCAGGCATGCAGCAGCAGGCGCGTCATGGGCGCACCTCCCCGCGCGCTGCCGCGCCGGGGGCGGCGGGCTCGTCCCTATCGCCCTCATCCCCCGCATCGCCCGCGCCAAAGAAGCGCACGCCGGACGCCGTGTCCTCGCAGTGCGTGATGAGCGGGTCGGCGGCGATCTCGCGCGCATACTCCCAATCGCCCGCGCAGCCCGAGAGGTGAAGCGTCGCCGCGAAGGCGCCCGCCACGGGGCAACCGCACGCGAAGCCGGCGGCGATCAGGGCCGCGGTCACCACGAACGTCGGGGCGAGCGCGATGACGAGGTACTGCGCGCGGGTGTAGATGACGCCCTCCGCGCTCGCGTAGAGCATGCCGCGCTTCCAGTTGGCGCCGAAGGTCACGCGCGCGCCTGCCGGTGCGAACGCCTTGAAGAAGATGCCGTGCACGAGCTCGTGCGCGATGAACGACACAGCCGTCGCCACCGCGACCCAGGCGATCCACAGCAGGTAGTCGATGAAGCCCCTGCCGTCCGCGGCGAAGATGCCCGAGAGCAGCCCGTCGAACAGCCCGGGTGCGAACATCGCGAGCACGATGCCGAACACGAGCGTCGCCCCGAGACCGATGACGAAGGTGACCGCGGAACTCTGCGCAACGCGGCGGAGGAACCCCTCGTCCTCGAAGGTCTGTATGTCGCCTCGGAATCTCATGCGCCCAAGCATACACGCAATCCGGCGCGCTGTGCCATAATGGGCACGTAATTGGACGGTTCAACCATATATGCAGGAGACCGCATGGCACCCAAGCTCAGCATCGATTCGCGCCCCACCTGGCCGCGCCGCGCCATCGTGACGGCCGGCATGCCCTATGGCAACAAGAACCTGCACTTCGGCCACGTGGGCGGCGTCTTCATCCCCGCGGATTTCTACGCGCGCTTCCTACGCGACCGCATCGGCCGCGAGAACGTGCTCTTCGTCTCGGGCACCGACTGTTACGGCAGCCCCATCATGGAGAGCTACCGCAAGCTCCACGACGAGCAGGGCTACGAGCGGTGCATCGCGGACTACGTCGAGGCGAACCACGACCGCCAGGCCGCGACGCTCGCCGGCTACGAGGTGGAGCCGGACTTCTTCGGCGGCAGCGCCCTCGAACCGGCCGTGCACGTGCACGAGCAGATGACCGACGAGATCATCCTGCGCCTGAAGGAGCGCGGCGTGCTGGAGAAACGCGCCACCAAGCAGTTCTATGACCCCAAAGCGGGCCAGTTCCTGAACGGCCGCCAGGTCATCGGCCGCTGCCCCATCCAGGGCTGCAAATCCGAGAAGGCCTACGCCGACGAGTGCGACCTCGGCCACCAGTTCGAGCCCGAGGAGCTCATCGCACCCAAGAGCGCCCTCACCGGCGAGACCCCGGAGCTCCGCCCCGTCGACAACATCTACTTCGACCTCCCCGCCTACCTCGACTTCCTGAAGCGCTACACGAGGGGCCTCGAGGGCGACGAGACCGTGCGCCCCGTGGTGGTGAAGACGCTCGAGGAGTGGCTCAACCCGCCGCAGCTCTACATCCAGAACAAGTTCCGCGAGGCGTTCGACGCCATCGAGGGCCAGCTTCCGCCGCACACCGTCACCGAGCCGGAGGGCAACAAGAGCTCGTTCACCGTCACGTTCCCCAGCTGGCGCGAGCGCGACGCGGCGCACGAGGTGCTCGGTGCCGCCGGCGTGCGGTTCCGCTCGGGCAAGGCGCTCGTGCCCTTCCGCATCACGGGCAACATCTCCTGGGGCGTGCCCGTCACCGACGAGTGCGGCTGCGCGGGGCTCACGTGCTGGGTGTGGCCCGAGAGCCTCTGGGCGCCCATCAGCTTCACGCGCACGGCGCTCGGCGCGGACGAGGCGGCGGGCGCGCACCGCTGGTCGACGGACGACTGGCGCGCTTGGTGGTGCGACCCCGACGCGCACGTCTACCAGTTCATCGGCCAGGACAACATCTACTTCTACGGCATCGCGCAGACGGCGATGTGGGAGGCGCTCGGCTGGAACATGCAGCAGAGCACGCTCGTGGCAAACTACCACGTGCTCTACATGGGCAAGAAGGCCAGCTCGAGCAGCAAGACGCCCCCGCCGCCCGCCTCGGAGCTGCTCGACCACTACAGCGCCGAGCAGCTGCGCGCGCACTTCCTGTCGCTCGGGCTCGGCGAGAAGCCGGTGAGCTTCAGCCCCAAGGCGTACGACACGCGCGAGACCGGCAAGAACCCGGACGGGACGGCGCTCCTCGCCCGCGACGACATGCGCGTGATCGACCCGGTGCTCAAGGAGGGGACGCTCCTCACGGGCGTCTTCAACCGCCTCGCGCGCTCGTGCTTCTACGGCGTGGCCGAGAAGGAGGGCGACCCGAGCGCGGTGCGCACGGGCTGCATCCCGGCGGGCGCCGCCACGCCCGAGGTGGCCGAGGCCGCGGAGCAGGCGGTCCTCGCCTTCGAGCAGGCCATGTGGCGCACGGAGCTCCATCGCGCGCTCGGCGTGTGCGACGCCTACCTGCGCGCCGCCAACAAGCGCTGGAGCGACGCGAGCAAGGCCGCCAAGGCGGTGCAGAAGGAGGACCAGGCCGCGGGCGACGCGCTCATGCACCAGGCGCTCGTGGACGCCTTCCTGGAGCTGCGCGTGGCGACCGTCCTCATGCACGGCATCGTGCCCGCCGGATGCGAGCTCATCTGCGAGTACTTCGGCATCGCGCCCGAGACGTTCTTCAGCTGGGAGCACCTGCTCGACCCGATGGATGCCTTCGTGGGGAGCCTCGGCGAAGAGCCGGGCGCGCACCGCGTAAAGACGCTGCCGCCGCGCTTCGACTTCTTCTCGTTCTAAGCGGCGCGCACGAGACGGGTAGATCTTGCTGCGGCGGTCGGGTGCCTCGCGCTCGGCCGCCGTTTTGCGTTCGTTCTGACCGATTGGTGGATTGGATACAACATGGGCATCGATGAAAACGCTTTCGCATATGTTCTCGATACGATTCCGCTCGGCTACATCGCTCCAAGCCCCGTGCACGGGAACGGGCTCTTCGCCCGCTGCGCTATACCTGCGGGATCGGTCATCGCCACGCTCGACGGGCAGGTCATGTCGTGGAGCACCTATCGTGAGCTACGGGACAGCATCGACTCCACAAGCCCCATCTTGTTTTACGAGTGGAATGCGTTGGAGCAAAACACGCTGCTCGTGCGACCGTTTCGCACGAAATACAGCTTCATAAACCACTCACGTTCGCCAAACCTGCAAATCGAGCGCTTTCCCCTGCGGGTGGTCGCCCTTAGCGACATCGCCCAGGATGAGGAATTCCTTCTCGACTATCGAAAAGAGCCCCTGAACGAGGAGTACCTCAATGGACATGGCAGAACATACCTGTAAGCAGTTTGATGTATACATCCATGACATCCAGGTCGTTGAGCTTCCCCAAGAAGCGCTGAAGCACGCGCTCCTGAGCACCCGCCATCCCCTTGGCCCCGACCCTCGACCAGACACTCCCTCATGGGCGCAATCGCTTGAATATGGCCGGGCGTATCACCGCATATCGTGGAAGCATGTGCTCTCCCCCGCAGAAGATGCCGCTCTCTTGGAAGCAACGCTGTCGCGCTTCGACACCGTCTATCTGGACGGCAGCGTTTCCGTTGCGGACGTGCTGGATGTCCACAGCATGCGATCAGATCTTCTCTTCGATTCCAACACGATGCAGTGGCTGCTCCTTCATGAGATGAAGCTGAGCATCCCGATCGAGGTCATGGATTCCGCTGCGACCGTCAGAAGCGAGGACCCCTGCAGCCGCAACTGGTATGCTGCGCTTCGGGACTGCCTCGTTCGCTCCTCGGACGACCAACCTGACAACCGCGCTCCTTGGATTCAGAGCGCCGAGGACGCCGCCCGCCTGGCAATCTGCTCATATTTCTACCAGCTCAAGCGCTATTCCCTTAATCCCCATGGCGTTCGCTTTCCCCCTAATTGCGGAAATCTGAGCTTCTTTTATGTGCCCGATCACCCCGAGGCACTCTCGCCGTATTCGGATCATGAGCTGTGCTCACGCATCGCGCGGTTGGGGCACAACGTGGAGCGCATTGACAGCAACGAAGATGATGCCCTGCGCAAAGAACGGCTCTACTATGATTTCGGCGGTAGGTACCATACGATCATCGTAGACTCCCAGGATGCGATCATGCGCTACATGCCCCTGCAATTCCATGCGCAATACTGCTGGGCATACCTGCGTACCGCGCACACGCTCGTATGCGACATGGAAGACGCCCTCGTCATGGAGTCGCTTTCGAAGCAGGACGAGGACTACCTCGATCGCATCATCAACAACATCCACTATGAGCAGTTCCTGTATGCGGAGTTCTCGCGTTCCGTCCAAGCCGACACCGAGATCCTCGCGTATATCGATCGGAAATGGTCGCTCACCCTTTCCCTCACACAGCTTGAGCAGTTCGCGAACAATCTCGCGGGCACGCTCGAGCGCTCATTGCAACGATCGGCGGGAAAGACGGCGCGGCGCCAGGAAATCGCCCTGTTCGCGCTGTCGCTCATCCAGCTCATCGCCCTCGTAAGCGTATGGGCGGATTACCTGAATCTCGTGGAAACCTATGGCGATAAGAACTATGGCGCATTCCCCTGGGCGATGTTTGGGTCGGAATCTGCCCTGAACTCATTCAACGTCCTGCTCCCCTGGCTGCTCATCATCGTATCGATATGCATCATGATTTGGTGCCTTGCGAAAATCGCCAGGCATCGTTAGCGCGCTCACCCCATGTCCCAATAGTGTTTTTAGGATGCATCTCGCGGCGTGCGGGAATGTGTCCGCCCCCACGCGGGCGCGCTCGGGCATAATCTGCTGGTTCGAAATGCAAAGGGGGGAAATCGATGCGGAACGAACTTACCTTGCGGCGCGCCGAGGCAGGCGACGCCGAGCGCGTGCTCGCCATCCTCGAGGACGGCAAGCGGTCGATCGCGCGCTTCGGAATCGCGCAGTGGCAGTGCGGCTACCCCAACATGGGCTCCGTGCGCGCAGACATCGACCAACGCGCCTGCTACCTGGCAGAAGACCCCGCGGGCAGGGCACTCGGCGCCATCTCCGTGCTCTTCTGCCCGGATGCCGAGTACGACGCCGCACCGGTCGCGTGGCTCACGGGCGACGCGGCTGCCGAGGGGCGCGCGGGCGCGTCCGAGCCCGTCTACGCCGCCGTCCACCGCTGCGCCACCGCCGCCGAGGCGCTCGGCCAGGGTGTCATGTCCTACCTCTTCGCGCAGGCGGAGGAGCTCGCGCGCGCTGCCGGCCGCCGGAGCCTGCGCATCGACACGCACCCCGGCAACGCCGCCATGCGCGGCTTCCTCGCCCGCCAGGGCTTCACCGAGCTCCAGGAGTTCGAGCTCACCACAAAGGGCGACACCGAGCGCGACCTCACGCGCATCGCCTACGAGAAGCTCGTCTGAACCCGCCGTTGGGAGGCACCGATGCAGAAGCTCTATCTCATGCGCCACGGCCAGACCGTCTACAACACCCAGCACATCCTGCAGGGCCGCTGCGACTCGCCCCTCACCGATGAGGGCATCGCCCAGGCGCGGCGGGCGGCTGCGTGGCTACGCGAGCACGGGCGCGACATGGAGGCCGTGGACCTTGCCGCCTCCTCGCCGCTCGGGCGCGCCGAGGCCACGCTCGACATCGTGCGCGCCGAGGTCCCGCAGCTCGCAGGAGCCGAGCGCGCCTCCGTACCCGGTCTTGCGGAGCGCGACTACGGCACCTTCGAGGCCGGCCCCGTCGAGCGGCTCGGCGTGAGCCCCTGGGATCCGGGAGATGCCGCCGTGCGCCGAGGCGGCGAGACGAACGCGTGCGCGCGCTACCGCATCGTGAGCACCCTGCGCTCGCTCATGAATAGCTGCGAGGGCAACGTCCTCGCTGTGAGCCACGGCTCCATCAGCCTCGCCTTCAAGACGTACTGGGCGCCGTATGCCCGCTGCGCGCAGGACGTGCCGCTCGGCAACTGCTGCATCCTCGTCTTCGAATACGACCGCGCGCGGCGCGCCTTCGCCAACACGGAGATCGTCAACCCTGCATAAGCGCGGACGCGAGGGCGCGCGGGCTAGCGCTTGCCGTGGGAGTTTCGCCAGATCTCGCGGCCGAGCATGAGCGCGAGCACGAGCGCGAAGAAGTACCCCAGAAAGCCGATGATGGGGATGCCGAAGATGACCGGCTCGATCTTTGCGTAATAGACCACCGAGGAGCCGATGAAGAGGCCCGCGATGACGATCGACATCGAGAGGCGGTCCACGATGCCGCCCAGGCGGCGCAGCACCGCGTCGGACCCAAGCACCTCGGCGTTGATCTTGAGCTGCCCGCGCGTGAGCATGCGCGACGCGAGCCCCAGGTACTCGGCGGTCTGCAGGTTCCCCCGCGCCGCGCGCACCGCGCCCTTGCCGAACTCCTCGGCCGCCTCGCGCATCCGGGCGTAGGCGCTCTTCTCGTGCGCGATGTGCACCTGGATGATCTCGATCATGTTGACGTCGGGCAGGTACTCCGTGAGCAGGCCCTCGAGTGTCACCATGCCGCGCGCGAAGAGCGTCACGACGCTCGGCAGCTCGATGGAGTTCTTCCGCGCCAGGTTGATGAGCGTGGTGAGGAAGCGGCCGATGTCGAGGTCCTTGAGGTTCGCGCTGCCGAAATCCTGCACGATGTAGTCGAGGTCGGTGAGGAAGGCCGTGTGGTCGATGGAGGCGGTGTCTCCGCGCGAGACCGCGAAGCGCATGAAGGCGTCCTTGAGCTTGGGGACGTCGCTCTCCGCCACCGCGAAGATGATCTCCTTCACGATGCCGCGGTCGTGCTCGGACATGCGGCCCACCATGCCGAGGTCGATGAAGTAGATGACGCCGTCCTTCAAGATGATGTTGCCCGCGTGCGGGTCCGCATGGAAGAAGCCGTCGTCGAGCACCTGCGTGGCGTAGTCGTCGACGATGCGCTCGCCCACGTCGCGCAGGTCGTACCCGGCGCGCTTGAGCGCGGCGGGCTCGGAGATCGATATGCCGTCGATGTAGTCCATGACCACGACGTGCTCGGTGCACAGCTCGAGGTACGAGCGCGGGCAGGAGATGCCGGGCGTGGATTTATGGTATGCATAGAACTCGCTCAGGTTGCGCGCCTCGGCGAGGAAGTTCGTCTCCTCGCGGAACGACCGCCACAGCTCCTCGACCACCTCGCGCATGTCGATGATCTGCTCGGTCTTGATGAAGCGCGTGACGTGCCGCGCGAGCGACCGCATGATGTCGATGTCCTGCGCCATGACCTGCTGCGCGCCGGGGCGCTGCACCTTCACCGCCACGTCCTCGCCCGTGACGAGGCGCGCGCGGTGCACCTGCGCGAGCGAGGCCGACCCGAGCGGGTTCGGGTCGACGGCGTCGAAGATCTCGCCGAGCTCCTGGCCGTACTCCGCCTCGAGGCACTCGAGCACGACGGGGTACGGCACCGGGTCGACCTCCGTGCGCAGGCGGCGCAGCTCGTCGCAGTAGCGCTGCGGCAGGATCTCCGAGCGGTTCGCAAGGATCTGCCCCATCTTGACGAACATGGGGCCGAGCTCCTCGAGCATCCGGCGCAGGCGCACGGGGGTCAGGTCGTGCCAGACCTCGTACTTGCGGGCGATGCGCAGGATCTCCGCGATGCGCCGCCGGCGGCCGGTGAGCGTGAGCTGGTACTTCTCGGTATCCGCCATCGCCTCGGGCTCGTCGGGCACCTCATCGACCGCGCGGGCGCGCCGGAAGCTCGTGCGCGAGGGCACGAAGTCGGCCTGCTCCGCCGCGGCGTCAGCGGCACCCGCGGGTTCCGGGCTCGGTTGTATCGTCTCATCCTCAGCGCGGCCCATGGTCATAGGGCACCGTTACTGGGCGGGGGCGTCTTCTGAGGCGTCCTCGGAAGCGTCGTCCACGGTCTCCTCGACCTCGACCTCCTCGGTCTCGACCTCGACCGACTCGACCGGCACCTCGACGGCGGCGTCGGGCGCGTTCGCCACGAGCTCCTCGACGTGCGCGATGAAGGCCGCGCGCTCGGTCGCCGAGAGCGGGCGCACGCGCGCGAGGATGAGCTCGTCCAAGATGCGCTCGGCGACGGTCGCGCCCTGGGCGCTCATGCGCTCGGTGACGTCGTGGAACGTGCCGCCCGCGCGCTCGAACGCGTCCGCCATCGAGCGGCCGAAATCGGTGTCGGCCGCATCGGCGCGCACCTGGGCGCCGCGCGCGGTGAGATCGTCCAGGAACTCCTTGCCCTTGTCGGCCGCCATCGCGGCGGCTCCCAAGCTCACGTTGACCATGTTGTTCATGAGGTCTTCAAACGATGTGGCCATGATGCCTCCCTAATCCGCATGGAGCCGGCGTTTCCCGTCGGCAGACATGCCCCTCTTGTACCCCGATTCCTCCTCGCACGATGATAAAAACCAGCCTGTCTGGGTTTTATCACTCAGCGCTCGTTGTCGGACATCGCGAAGCCGTTGCGCATGGCGCAGCTCGTGGTGTAGAGCACCTTGGCGAGCAGGTCCTCGGTGGCCCGCTTGAGCTCGACGGCGAGCGCGTCGTTCGCGCGCTCAAGACACGCGCGCACCTCCCCTTCCGGAAGCGCCGCCGCCTCGGCATCCGTCCGGTAGAGCATCGCGTGGCCCGCCGCCGCCATCTTCTCCTGGTAGCCCTGGACCGCCGCCGCGTTCTCGTGGAAGCGGGCGTCGGCGAGGGCGGCGATGAGGCGGTTCGCCCAGTAGAAGCTCTCGCTCGTCACGCGGGCGGTCGTGTTGCCCAGGTACTCCGGCAGCGCGTCGACATTCGCGTAAAACGGTACGAGCGCGTTGAAGGGGTTCGAGCCGAATGCCATCCACTGCACGGCGCGCCAGCCCTCGGGCGCGTAAGGACGCAGCTGCAGCACGGCGAGCTGGCTGTTGCGGTTGATGCCGATGGGCCGGTACAGGCCGCGCGAGGCCGGGGTGCCCTTGTAGCCGTACGGGTCGAACGGCGTGCCCTGGTAGTGGGCGGAGAGCACGTCCTTCACGTCCTCGATGGTGAGCTTGCGCTCGGGGACGCGTGCCCAGGGGATGTCGTCGGACTCGGGCGTGAACGTCGCGGCCGGGCCGTCCCAGCCGTCGCCCGGGTTCAGGCAGCGCTGCATGTACCAGGCGCGCGGCGTGTTGTACACATGGTCGGTGTCGGTGTGGCTCCCGAACGCCTCGCGCGGGTTGAAGATGTCGCCGGCGAGCACGCCCGCACGCACGTCCTCGAGCATGTCGAGCAGGTTCTGGTCGGCCCCGTTCCCCGCTTCGCCCCCATCCGCATCGACGAGGTCGTCGTAGAACTCGTCGAAGGCGTCGAGCTTGGGGAGCGTGAGGTCCAGATGGTGCGCGCGCATCCAGGAGCGCAGGTCGGCGCTCGCCATGTGCTCGACCTGGTCTCCCTCGGCGTCCGCCAGGTCGAAGTAATCGATCCCGAGCTGGTTCGGCATGGTCACGTACGCATCGTCCGGCACGCGCTTCGCGATCCAATGGTGCCCGCCTATCGTCTCGAGCCACCAGATCTCGTCGACGTCCGAGAACGCGATGCCGTTCATCTCGTAGGTGCCGTAGCGCTCCAGGAGCTCCCCTAAGCGGCGCACGCCGTCGCGCGCGCTCGTGATGTAGGGCAGCACGAGTGTGACCATGTCCTCCTCGCCGATGCCGCCGGGCTGCTCGGCCACATAGCCGGGCTCGCCCTCGACGCCCTCGGCGGGGCGGTAGGCGACGAGCGGGTCCGCGCCGAGCACGCGCGGGTTCGAGGTGATGGTCTCGGTCGCGCTCATGCCGACGTTGTGCTCGTTGAAGCCGGCCGCCGCCCAGGGTCCGTGGCCGGGGATGGCGTCGGGAACCGCCGTGTAGCGCATGGGGTCGTCCGGAAGCTCGATGGTGAGGTGAGACGCCGTGGAGGTGTAGGTGCGCGGCTGGTCCTCGGGGTGCACGACCGTGAGGCGCTTGGGCTCGAACTGGCCGTTGGGGGAATCCTCGTTGCGCGCGACAATCGTCGACCCGTCGTAGCTCGCGCTCTTGCCGATCAAGATGGTGGTGCAGGCCATATGCCCTCCTTACCCCGAAGCACCCGCAGGTGCCGTCCCCGCGCGCGGCGGAGCCTTCGTGTCATGGCATCAGTGTAGCGCTCTGCAAGGGATTCGAATGCATGCATATTTTATGGCACGAACGCGCACGCGTCGGGGTATCATCTTTCACCAGTGTCCGCGCCCGCGGGCACGCTACCCGCTCCGCCGGAGCGTAGATGAGGAAGGTACAGTATGGCAACCGGTACGGTCAAGAAATCGTTCTTCCGCGAGAAGGGCTACGGCTTCATCGCCCCCGATGACGCACCCGAGAACGCCTCGAAATCCGACGTGTTCGTGCACTTCAGCGCCATCCAGATGGACGGCTACAAGTCCCTCGACGAGGGCGATCGCGTCGAGTACGAGATGGGCCCGGGCAAGAAGCCCGGCGAGACGCAGGCGATCAACGTCCGCAAGATCGGGTAAGCACGAGCGTACCTCGTTTGCCCGCGAGCGCCCGGCCGCATGGCTGGGCGCTTTTTTCATATCAAGGCGCGCCCGAGCCTATGCGCGCGGCGGCTGCATGCCCAGGTGCTCGAAGGCGGCGGGCGTCGCCATGCGGCCCTGCGGCGTGCGCACCATGAGCCCGCGCTGCAGCAGGTACGGCTCGTAGACGTCCTCGAGCGTCGAGGGGTCCTCGCCCACCGCGCTCGCGAGCGTGCTGAGCCCGACGGCGCGGCCGTGGAAGGTGCGCGCGAGCGTCTCCAAGATGCGGATGTCCATCCAGTCGAGGCCGAGCTCGTCGATCTCGAAGAACTCGAGCGCCTCGCGCGCGATGTCCACGTCCACCGACCCGCCGCCGCGCACCTGCGCGTAATCGCGCACGCGCTTGAGCAGGCGGTTCGCCAGGCGCGGTGTCCCGCGCGAGCGCGAGGCGATCTCGGCGGCGGAATCGTAGTCCACCGAGACGCCGAGAATCGCCGCGGACCTGAGCACGATCTGCGCGAGGTCCTCCACGGAATAGTAGTCGAGCCTGAACGAGATGCCGAAGCGGTCGCGCAAGGGGCCGGTGAGCATGCCCGAGCGCGTGGTGGCGCCCACGAGCGTGAAGTGCGGGATCTCGAGGCGGATGGACCGCGCCGCGGGGCCCTTGCCGATCACGATGTCGAGGGCGAAGTCCTCCATCGCGGGGTACAGGACCTCCTCGACGGAGCGGTTGAGGCGATGGATCTCGTCGATGAACAGCACGTCGCCGGGCTGGAGGTTGGTGAGGATCGCCGCAAGGTCGCCCGTGCGCTCGATGGCCGGCCCCGAGGTGGTCTTGATCTGCGCGCCGAGCTCGTTGGCGACGACGGTCGCGAGCGTGGTCTTGCCCAGGCCGGGAGGGCCGGAGAAGATCACGTGGTCGAGCGTCTCGCCGCGGCTCTGCGCGGCCTCGATGAGGATGCGCAGGCTCTGCTTGATGTGCTCCTGGCCGCAGTAGTCGTCGAGGCGCTGCGGGCGCAGGCTCCGCTCGACGTCGAGGTCATCCGAGGTGAGGTTGCCCGTCACGAAACGGTCGCCATGCGGCGAGCCCGCGGCGGCCCCGCCGCCCCGGCGCGGTACGTCCTCCCATAGATCCTGGCTCGCGTCCGCTTCCCACATCATGCATCCATCCCCAGTCGCCTCAACGCGGCGGCAAGCAGGTCCTCCACCCGCATGCCGTCATCATCATACCCGTCGAGCGCGAGCTCCGTCTCCTGCGGCGTGAAGCCCATGGAGAGGAGGGCGGCGCGCGCGTCCTCGAGCGGACTCGTCGCGGCGCGGGCGACGGGGATGCGGCCAACTTCCGGCGCGGGCGCGCCCGCGAGCTCGCGGTCGTTCGCAAGCGAGCCCTTGAGCTCGAGCACGAGGCGCTGCGCGGTCTTCTTCCCCACGCCGGAGACGGCTGACATGCCGGCGAGATCCTCGGCCATGACGATGGCGTACACCTGCGAGACGGTGTACTTCGACAGCACGGCCAACGCGAGGCGCGGCCCCACGCCCGACACGGCGACGAGGCGGTCGAACATGGTGCGCTCCTCCGGCGTGGCGAAGCCGAAGAGCGCCACGGCGTCGTTGCCCACGCGCATCCGCGTGAAGAGCCGCGCCTCCTCGCCGAGCGGCGGCAGGGAGGCCGCGGTCATGCCGGAGATGCCCATCTCGAAGCCGATGCCCGAGACATCGAGCACCGCAACGGAGGGCGTCGCCTCGACGAGCGTTCCTCTAAGCTGAGCGATCATGCGTAGGGGTTTCCCTTCTCCTTGATGTAGGCGCCGTTCGTCGCCGCCGCGGTGCGCCAGAGGTTGGCGTGGCAGATGGCGCACGCGAGCGCGTCCGCCGCGTGGTCCGGCTTGGGGTCGTGGTCGAGGTGCAGCAGGTTCCGCACCATATATGTGACCTGGTGCTTATCCGCGGCGCCCGTGCCCACGACGGCCTGCTTGATCTGCATGGGGGTGTACTCCCCCACCTCGACGCCGGCGAGCGAGCACGCCACGAGCGCCGCGCCTCGGGCGTGCGCGGTGGGGATGGCGGAGCGCACGTTCGCGCCGAAGTAGATGCCCTCGACGGCGGCGGCATGGGGCTGGTAGCGGTCGACCACCATGGTGAGCTCGTCCACGATGCGCCTCAGGCGCGACGCGAGGTCGACATCGCTGGCCGTATGGATGCACCCGTACGCGCGGCAGCGGCACGCGCCCCGCCGCTCCTCGATGATGCCCCAGCCGGTATTCGCCAGGCCCGGATCGATGCCCAAGACGACCATGCGCACCCCCTCTCACGCGCTCACGAACATTTGTTCTACTATAGCACACGGAGCGGGCGCGCCGTCCGAGAAAGCTGGCGCACAAAAAATAGCGCGGGGCGCCGCGAAGCGCTGCACGTCGAAGCCCCGCGGCGCGCGAACGCCTAGTTGCGCGAGAAGAAGGGCAGGCCGTGCGGCCCGCCGAGCCTGCCGCCCGCGCCGCCTTGCTCGAAGAGCTGCTGCAGCGAGCGCTGGATCTGCTCCTCGACCTGCGGAAGACTCGCGCCCAGGCGCGCGCGGCCCTCCTCCGAGCCCAGCTCCTCGAGCTGCTCCGGCGTGATGCCGAGCAGGTTGCTCACGAAGCCCACGAGCTCGTCGCGCATGCGCTCGCCCATCTCGGCACCGCGCGACTCGGCCCGCTCGAGCTCCGCGCGCACGAGCGCCTCGAGCGTTTGCGGCTCCGCCCCGCGCAACCCCAGCTCGGACCATGCGAGCGATGCCGGCCAGGCGCGCTCCGCGAGCGAGCACGCGGAGACGGACGGGTACGCCGGCAGCGCGCGGCGCGCCGCCTCGCCATGGCGGACGAGCATGAGCAGCACGGCGACGGCATCGGGCCGTTGAGCCGCGAGCGGAATCTCGTCGAAGGGCAGCGCGCGGTCGATATGCGCCTCGAGCACGCCGTCCACCTCCGCCGGACCCAGGCGCCGCAGGAGCTCTGCCGCACGCGCGCCGAACTCCGGAGCGATGCGCGCGGGAAGCGACGCGCGCGAAAGGATGCCCGCGAGCGCGGCGCGAACCGCACGGAGCGTGACGAGCGGTGCGGGCAGCGTCGAACCCGAGCCGTTGCGCCAGCGCGCGAGGAACTCGAGCGCCGTGAGGTACACGTCGCCGAACGGCGCGACCGCCCCGACGGGGCCCGCTGCGCACGCGTCGGGCGCGAGGGCATAGTCGGTCTTGCACAGCGAGCGCACCGGTAGCGCCCGCTCGCGCTCCGCGATGTCCGCGAGCACCATCTGCTCGAACGCATCGGCGGCGCGCGCGGAGGCACCCCTGCGCCCGCCCTCCCCGACGATGCCGGCAGGCGGGGCGTCTCGGTCTAGGAGCTCGGAGAACGCCGGCTCCACGCGCTCCACGGTGCGGATGCGCAGGCCCGAGGCGACCGCGCGCGCCCGATCGAGCCGCTCGCGCTCGGCCTCCTCGTCCTGCGGCGTCAGCGCCCGGGCGCGCTCGATGACGATGCCCACGACGTTGCGGGAACCGAACGCGTCCACGCAGAGCGCCGCCGCGAGCGAGCTCGGCAGGTCGCCCGCGAGCACCACCGCGGCCCCGCCGAGGCCGCGCGCGCCGGCGGCATCGGCGAGCCAGAGGCGCAGCGCCTCCCAGAGCCATTCGCTGCGGTCGAAGTGGGGCAGCAGGTGGTCCTCGATGCACGGCACCGTGATGCCGCGCTGCACGTCCTGCACGAGGAGCGCCTCCTCGAAGCACGGCGCCGCAGCGATGACGCGCCCGCAATCGTCCATGAAAAACGAGCCCCCGCTGAAGGCCGCCTCATCGAAGCCACCCACCGGTGCGACGCATGCGAGCCACATGCTGCGCTGGGCGATCTGCGGGCGGAAGTGCCCGTCGGCGACCGACGCGACCGCAGCCGACTCCGCGCGCGCGGCGCAGAACGGCGCCGCCTGGAAGTAGATGACCACGTCGCAGCCGATGGGCACGAGGTCGATATCGCGCTCGAAATCGAACACGGGCGCGCAGCGCAGGCCGTCGACCTCGAACACGGGCGGCAGCCACAGATCCTCGCCCGCCCGCTCGCCCCGGAGGGCGGCGAGCGCGCGGATGGGCACAACGCGCCCCTTCCTGAGCAGGAACGTCTCGAAGAGCGCCGTCCCCTGGTACTCCACGATCGCGGGCACGAGCAGGGCGATGTCGAGCAGGGCGACGCGCTCGGAAAGCGCGGAGAGCCCGGAGAGCATATCGTGCATGAAGCCGCGCGACGCCATGAGCATGCCGGGCATCGTGCCCGTAAGGAGCGGGGCGGGGGCGCAGAGCAGGCGCGCGCCCTGCTCGTGCGCGATGACGGCCTGGCTCTCAAGGCGGCCGCAGATGGCGTCGATGTCCCCCAGACGCATGTCGACCTGCGCGATCGCGATCTTCATACATGCCCCCTCCCCCGTGCCCCGAACGAGCAGCATGGTTTCGATTGTACGCGAAAAGGGGTCACGCGCGGCGACCCCTCATCACATCGGTTGCGATTCGGCGTGCAGGCTCTCCCGCGCGCCCTGTGTGTGGAACTAGGTGGAACTAAAACTCGGCCTTCCAGAGCCCGTGCAGGTTGCAGTAGGCGTACACGGTGCCGGACTTCACGCCGCCGGGGAAGTAGGTCGTCGGCGACTGGCCGGGCTTGAGGACGTGCATCTCGAGCCTGCCCTCGGCCTCGAGCGCGATCCACTCGATGTAGTGCTCCTCGAGCATGGGGTGCTCAGTCGAGCCGACGGTCACGTGGATGAGCCGGCCGTCGCTCTCGATCTTGATATCGGGGACGTGCTTCTCCTGCGCGGCGTCGGTGCTGCCCGCCACGAGCTCGGTGTAGCCGCTCGGCGCGGGAACGTCCGCCGACGGCGCGATGATCAGATGCTTCTCGGAATCCTGGAAGAACGCTGCCATGATTGCCTCCTACGGTTGATGTGCGAATAGGCGTACGGCTCGATTATGCCCGCTCGGCAGCGGCGCTAGTCATGCGCGGCGCATGCCCACCGCTCGTCCACGCCGATAACGACTAGCCTGTCTCGGTGTTGTCGATCGCGGCGCCAGGGGTCTCGGGCACATTCTTTCACTTCTCCTCCACAAACGGCGGCCACGCCTATACAATATCTTCATATGCACACGCGCCAAGAGACGCAACGTTGCGGACGCGTGGGAAAGGACATCGCATGGGATTTCGCTCCTGGCTGCGCGAACGGTTCTCGCGCAGGTCGCGGAAGCGTACGGCGGCGGATACACGCATCGCGCCGCGCGCTGAAATCGCACCCGGGCTCCCCGCGGACGAATGGGAAGAGGTTCCCGCATACCTCCCCGTCGACCCCGCCGAGCACATGCCCGCGTGCATCATCGCCTCGGCCATCGCCGCAGGCGCCTATGAGCACAGCAAGCTCGTGGTGAGGCGCGTGAGCGTCGCCAACCCCGAGCATCGCCGCGTCGCCGTGATCGCCACGGCACTCGGCGCGGGGGCGCTCGATAAGAGCGCCTTCAGCGTGAAGCGCATCTACAAGAAAAAGGAACAGAAAGGTATGGGAAGCAAACATGCTGCGTAAATTCAAGATCTCGATCGACGGAACCCAGTACCTCGTGGAGATGGAGGAGGTTGGCGCCCCCGCGGGTGCCGCCCCCGTCGTCGCTGCCCCCGTGCCCGCCGCTGCCGCCGCTCCCGCACCGGCTCCCGCTCCCGCGCCCGCGCCCGCCGCGACCCCCGCGCCGAGCACCGCGACGCCCGCCGGCGCGCACGTGCAGGCCGCGCCCATGCCCGGCACCATCCTCGACATCCGCGTGAACGTGGACGACACGGTCGAGGTCAACCAGCCCGTCATGGTGCTCGAGGCCATGAAGATGGAGAGCGAGATCGTGGCCGAGCAGGCCGGCACCATCGCCTCGATCAACGTCGCGAAGGGCGATATGGTGAACCCCGGCGACGCGCTGTTCAGCATCGAGTAGCGTCCGCACGGCAAGCGCCCGGCGCACGGCGACGGTGTCAGCATCCGCGGCGCGCCGAGCTTTCCGAGAGCGCACGCGGCGAGCGCTGACACCCGTGCCGCGTCCTTGGTAAAGGAGAGACCAGTGGAGATTCTAACTACGGCAGCCGACGTGCTCACCGCGGGCGTCATCGCGCTCGCGGCGGAGCCCGGTCGCATCGTCATGATGCTCATCGGCTGCATCCTCATGTACCTCGGCATCAAGAAGCAATACGAGCCCACGCTGCTCGTGCCCATGGGTCTCGGCACCATCCTGGTGAACATCCCGTTCTCCGGCGTCATCGGCGAGACCGGCCCCTTCCAGATCCTCTTCGACATGGGCATCGAGACCGAGCTCTTCCCGCTTCTGCTGTTCATCGGCATCGGCGCCATGATCGACTTCGGCCCCTTGCTCTCGAGCCCGTTTCTGCTCATCTTCGGCGCCGCGGCCCAGTTCGGCATCTTCTTCGTGATCATCGTGGCGACACTGCTGGGCTTCGACATGGCCGACGCCGCCTCGACGGGCATCATCGCGGCCGCCGACGGCCCCACCTCGATCTTCGTGGCCAACAGCCTGGGGTCGAAGTACATGGGCGCCATCATGGTCGCCGCCTACTCCTACATGGCGCTCGTGCCCATCATCCAGCCGATCGCCATCAAGCTGTGCACCACCAAGAAGGAGCGCCGCATCCGCATGAGCTACAACCCGCTCGCGGTGTCCAAGACGGCGAAGATCCTCTTCCCCATCATCATCTGCATCATCGCCGGCCTCATCGCGCCCGCGTCGCTGCCGCTCGTGGGCTTCCTCATGTTCGGCAACCTGCTGCGCGAGTGCGGCGTGCTCGACTCGCTCTCCAAGAGCGCCCAGAACGAGCTCGTGAACCTCATCTCGATCCTGCTCGGCCTCTGCGTCTCCGTGAAGATGGAGTACAGCGAGTTCCTGCAGTTCGACACCCTCATCGTCATGGCGCTCGGCCTCGTGGGCTTCGTCATGGATACCGTGGGCGGTGTCATGTTCGCCAAGCTTTTGAACCTCTTCCGCAAGGAGAAGATCAACCCCATGGTCGGCGCCGCCGGCATCTCCGCCTTCCCCATGAGCTCGCGCGTCGTGCAGCGCCTCGCCACGGAGGAGGATCCGCAGAACTTCATCCTCATGCAGGCGAGCGCCGCGAACGTCGCCGGGCAGATCGCGTCCGTGGTCGCCGGCGGCCTCGTGCTCGGCTTGCTCATGTAAGGGGGATCGCATATGTCTGAGAACCTCATGATCGCCTTCGAGCTCCTCGGTGTGGGCTGGGGCGGCATCTTCGTCGTCATGATCATCATCTACCTCGTGTCGCTCGCGCTGTCGAAGATCTTCGCGCCGCGCGGCCCCGAGGCATAGGAACCCGGAGCGTGAAAGGAGAACCATATGGGACGAACCATCCGCTTCATGGAGACCATCCTGCGCGACGGCCAGCAGAGCCAGATCGCCACGCGCATGCCCATCGAGGATATGCTGCCCGTCCTCGAGGACCTCGATAGCTGCGGCCTCTACGCCCTCGAGGTGTGGGGCGGCGCGACCTTCGACTCGTGCCTGCGCTACCTGAACGAGGACCCGTGGGAGCGCCTGCACACCATCCGCGCGCACGTGAAGAACGCCAAGCTCCAGATGCTGCTGCGCGGGCAGAACCTCCTGGGATACCGCAACTACGCCGACGACGTGGTCGAGGAGTTCGTGAAGAAGTCCGTGGAGAACGGCATCGACGTGCTGCGCATCTTCGACGCCCTGAACGACACGCGCAACCTTGCGACCTCGATCCGCGCCGCCAAGGAGGCCGGCGGCGAGGTCCAGGCCGCCATCTGCTACACCACGAGCGACGTCCACACCGTGCGCTACTTCACCTCGCTCGCCGTGGAGATGGAGCGCGCCGGGGCGGACAGCATCTGCATCAAGGACATGGCCGGCGTGCTCACGCCCGATGTGGCCTATGAGCTCGTGGGCGAGATCAAGAGCGCCACGAGCCTGCCCGTGCAGGTGCACACGCACGGCACGGCGGGCATCGGCCAGATGACCTACCTCAAGGCCATCGAGGCGGGCGCGGACATCATCGACACGTGCCTGTCGCCGCTTGCCGAGGGGACGAGCCAGCCCTGCACCGAGTCCATGGCCATCGCGCTCGACGGGCTCGGGTACGAGACCGGCCTCGACGTGGACAAGCTCGACGTCATCGCCAAGCACTTCGCCGCCGTGCGCGACCGCTTCCTCGCCGACGGCGGGCTCAACCCCAAGGTGCTCGAGGTGGAGCCGAAGGCGCTCCTGTACAAGGTGCCCGGCGGCATGCTCTCGAACCTCATCAGCAACCTCACCGACCTGGGGGCGCTCGACCGCTACAACGAGGTCCTCGCCGAGGTGCCGCGCGTCCGCGCCGAGCTGGGCTACCCGCCGCTCGTGACGCCGCTCTCGCAGATGGTGGGCTCGCAGGCGCTCATGAACGTGCTCTCGGGCGAGCGCTACAAGGTGGTGCCGAAGGAGATCCGCGACTACGTGCGCGGCATGTACGGCCGGCCGCCCGTGACCATCTCCAAGGAGATCCGCAAGCTCATCATCGGCGACGAGGAGGTCATCACCTGCCGTCCCGCCGACCTGCTCGAGCCCGAGCTGCCAAAGGCGCGCGAGGAGATCGGCGCGTACGCCAAGACCGAGGAGGACGTGCTCGATTACGCCCTCTTCCCCGAGCAGGCGCGCGACTTCCTCGGCCGGCGCGAGGACCCGTTCTACGACGTCCCCGTGCAGGAGGTCGAGGTCACGATCGACGTGGCGTAACAGCGCCGTGTAAAATTACCCCAGGGGTTATTTTACATTCGGGGCGGGATCGCTTATCGCAAAGCGTCGCATAACTCACGGGTGAAGCCCGAAATCGAACTTCACCATCGAGTTATGCGACGCTTTTTGTCGTGGCACGAGGCCACTCGGGGCGCGCGATGTAAAAATACCCCTGGGGTTATTTGACGGGGTTATTTTATAAAAATACCCCTGGGGTTATTTTACGGGGCGGAGGGAGACCTGCGCTGAGTCGTAGGGCTTGACGTCGCCGTTCGGGAGCTCCACGAGGGCGCGACCCCACACGTCCACGCCGGTGAGGACGCCGTTCTCGGACACCGAGCCGTCGGGCGAGCTCACGTGCACGCGCTCGCCGCGATAGGCCAGCAGCTCATTGTAGGCTGCCTTGATGCCGGTGAGCGGGGCTGCCGAGGGACCGGCGGCCTCGATGCCCTCCGACCACAGCTCGACGGCGTCGAGCACGGAGGCGCGCACCATCTCGGCGAGCTCGTCGAGCGACGGGAGCACGCGGTCGTCCGGCAGGCAGTCGGCGAGGCCAGCGATGGGCAGCGCGTTCGGGTCGCGCCAATCCATGGAGATCGCCGTGATATTGAGGCCGAGGCCGCACACGGCGAGCGCCTCGCCCGCCTGCCGCCCCAGCTCGACGAGAATGCCCCCGAGCTTGCCGTTCGCGCAGATGACGTCGTTCGGCCACTTGAGCCTGATGTCCGTGCAGCCGAGCGCCTCGAGCGCGTTGACCACGCCGATGCCGCAGGCGACGGGGATACCCGGCAGCACGCGGTCGGGCACGCGCGGCGTGATGAGCACCGAGAGGTAGAGCCCGCCCTCGGGGGAGGTCCACCCATGGGAGCGGCGGCCGCGCCCCGCGGTCTGCGAGCGGGCCCGCAGCGCGCTGCCGTGCGGGGCTCCCGCGCGGGCGCGCGCCATGAGCTCCCGGTTCGTGGATTCAACCTCGTCGAGTACCTCAATCGCAGCGAAGGTATCGTGCTGAATGTCAGCCATGGCCGTCCTCCCGCCTATTCATCTGTCCATCCGGCTCCGAGCGCGCTCGCAGCCCGCAGCGCTCTTGGGGGTAGTTGTACCCATGCCCCCGCGCGAGCGTGCACGTTCCGCCGGGAGCGGCTCGCATCCGCAGGTGAACGGCCTGCATCGGCACGGCGGAACTCGCCCGGGCGACACGCGCCGGCGGCGAGCACCCCCCCCCAAGCACGACCCCTAGATCACCGTCACACGGCCGCGGTCGCCCACGATCGCCTTCGTCTCGGCGATGAGCGGGATGGAGCGGGCGTTCACCCGGGTGGGGATCTCGGCGCGCATGGTGCGGCCATCGCCCTGCTCCACGAAGAGCTCGACGCGGTCGCCACCGGGGTTGCTCGCGAGCACGGTGGCGAGGCGCGCCATGCTCCCCTGGCTGAAGCGCGCGCTCGGGATCATGATCTCGAACACCTTGGGGCGGTTCGTCTCCTCGTTAAGCTCGAGCGGCAGCACCTCCTGCGCGATGATCTGGTCGCCGCGGTCGCTGCGCTCCACCTTGCCGTGCACGCGGATGAACGCCTCGGAGAGCACCGCGCCCGTCTCCGGATCAGTCTCGCCCCGCAGGTACTGCTCGCACTCCTTGTACGTCTTGGGGAAGACGACGACCGTCGCCTCGCCTTCCATGTCCTCGAGGGTCACAATCGCCATGGGGTCGCCGTTCTTGGTGACGCGCTTGGACACGGCGGATACCATGCCGGCGAACCAGAACTGCTTGCCCTCGGGGATCTCGACGTTCACCATCTCGCCGTTGGCGCCCTCGCGCTCCACGCCGGTGTCGATCTGCGCCAGCGTGAACTCGCGCGCCTTGCCGAGCGCGTACTCGAACGGGCGCAGCGGGTGGTCGGAGACGTAGATGCCGAGCACCTCGCGCTCCGCCTGGAGCTTCATGTGGCGGTCCCATTCCTGGCCGTCCGGCTCGGGCACGGTGACCTCGAAGCCGGAGCCCGCGACGTCGCCGAAGAGGTCGAAGAACGAGACCTGCCCCGAGGCGCGCTCCTTCTGGCGCTTCGCGGCGGCGTCGATGATGTTCTCCGGGTTCTCCTTGTCGACGAAGTGCATGAGCTGGCGGCGCGGGTAGCCCGTGGAGTCGAAGGCGCCCGCCTTGATGAGCGCCTCGATGACGCGGCGGTTGGCCTGGCTGGAATCGACGCGGTCGACGAAGTCGTGCAGGTTCTTGAAGGCGCCGCCGCGCTCGCGCTCGGCGATGATGGCGTCAGCCACGCCCTCGCCCACGCCGCGGATGCCCGCGAGGCCGAAGCGCACGCCCTCGGCGGTCGCCGTGAACTCGCGGCCGGACTCGTTGACGTCAGGCGGCAGGACGGGGATGCCGTCGTGGCGGCAGGCGGACACGTAGTGCGTGATCTTCTCGGTCTTGCCCGTGTAGCTCGTGAGCACGGCCGCCATGTACTCGTGCGGATAGTGCGCCTTGAGCCAGGCGGTCTGCATGACGAGGATGGCGTAGCCGGCCGAGTGCGACTTGTTGAACGCGTAGGAGGCGAACTCGAGCACGTCGTCCCAGATGCGCTGGGCGGTCTTGCGCTCGTAGCCGTTGCGCTCCGCGCCGTTCATCCAGTGGTCGTAGATGGTCTCCTCGCGGCCGTCCTCCCACGGGAAGATCTGCTCGGTAAGCATCTTGATCTTCTTCTTCGCCACCGGCTTGCGGATACGGCTGTCGGACTCGCCCTTGGAGAAGCCGCACATCTCGACCGAGATGTTCATGACCTGCTCCTGGTAGACCATCGTGCCGTACGTCTCGCCCAGAATGTCGTCGAGGCGCGGGTCGTAGGAGACGGCGGGCTCCTTGCCGTTCATGCGGTTGATGTAGCTCGTGACCATGCCGGCGCCCAAGGGGCCGGGGCGGTAGAGGGCGATGAGAGCGACGACGTGCTTGTATTCCGTGGGCTTCATGTTCTTGATCGTCGCCGTCATGCCGGCGGACTCGATCTGGAACACGCCCGCCGTGTGGCCTCCCTGCATGAGCTTGAAGATCGCGGGGTCGTCGAAGGGGATGGCGTCCACGTCGATGTCGATGCCGTGGTTCGCCTTGATGTTCGCGCGGGCTTTCGAGATGACCGTGAGGGTGCGCAGGCCCAGGAAGTCCATCTTGAGCAGGCCCATGTCCGCGACGGTATGGCCTTCGTACTGGGTGATCTCCACGCCGCCCTTCGTGTCGAGCTTCGTGGGCACGTGCTCGTTCACCGGGTCGCGGCAGATGAGCACCGCGCAGGCGTGCACGCCCTCGCCGCGCGTGAGGCCCTCGATGGCGAGCGCCGCGTCGATGATGCGCCGCGCGTCGGCGTCCTTCTGGTAGGCCTCGGCGAAATCGGGATTGTAGTTATCCTCCTTGCCCTCCACGCGGGTGAGCACCTGCTTGAGCTTCACCGACGGGTCGGACGAGATCATCTTCGAGAGCCGCTGGCCCACGTACACGGGGTAGTCGAGCACGCGCGCGGCGTCGTTGATGGCCTGCTTGGCCTTGATGGTCGAGTACGTGATGACGTGCGTGACCTTCTCGGGGCCGTAGAGCTGGCGGACGTGCTCGATCACCTCGAGCCGCCGCTCATCGTCGAAGTCCATATCGATATCGGGCATCTCGGTACGCTCGGGCGAGAGGAATCGCTCGAACATGAGGCCGTTCTCGAGGGGGTCGAAGGTGGTGATGTCCATGGCGTAGGCCACGATGGCGCCCGCGGCGGAGCCACGGCCCGGCCCCACGCCGATGCCGTTCTGCTTCGCCCAGCGCACGTACTCGGCGACGATGAGGAAGTATGCCGCGAAGCCCTTGTCGCAGATGACCTTGTACTCGAACTCGAAGCGCTCCTTGACGGAGATGCCGTTTACGACCTTGGTCTCCCAGTCCGGCCCGTAGCGCTTCGCCAGGCCCTCCTCGCATTCGCGGCGAAACTGGCTCTCGTGCGTCTCGCCGGGGTCGAGCAGCGGGTAGCGCGGCAGGATGATCTTGCCCCACTCGAGCACGACGTCGCACTTATCCGCGATCTCGAGCGTGTTGTCGCACGCCTCCGGACAGTACGGGAAGAGCGCGCGCATCTCCTGCTCGCTCTTCATGTAGAACTCCGAGCCGTGCATGCGCATGCGGTTGGGGTCGTCGACCTTCGCGTTCATGCCGATGCACTGCATGATGTCCTGCACGGGGGCGTCCTCGCGCGTGAGGTAGTGGAAGTCGTTCGTGGCGATGACCTTGACGCCCACCTGCTCGGCGAGCTGGATGAGCTGGCGATTGATCCACTCCTCCGTGTTGCCGCTCTCCGTCGTGATGCCGTGGTCCTGGATCTCGATGTAGAAGTTCCCCGGCTCGAAGAGGTCGCGGAAGGTCTCCGCCCAGCGGAGCGCCTCGGCGGGGTTGCCGCGGTCGATGTTTCTCATGACGATGCCCGAGAGGCAGGCAGACGAGGCGATGAGCCCCTCGCGGTGGCGGCGGAGGTTATCGAGGGTCACGCGCGGCTTGTAGTAGAACCCGTCCACGGCGGCCTCCGATACCGTCTGCATGAGGTTCACGTAGCCGCGCTCGTTGCGCGCGATGAGGATCATGTGGTAGAGCTCGGGCTTGCGATCGCGCGCGAGGGTGTCGTCGGGCGTGAAGTAGACCTCGCAGCCGAAGACGGGCTTGATCACGTAGGGCTTCACGCCATCGAGCGAACCCGCGGCTGCCCAGGCCTCGAGGTCGCGGGCGCGCTGCTCGACGGCCTTCGGGTCGGCATCCGGCGCGAGCGCGGGCAGGGCGGCGGGATCGGTGCCACCTTCGAGCGCCGCCTTGTCCGCCTTCCACTGGCGGCGCGCGGGAGCTTTGAGGTTATAGGAGTCGCAGGCGAGGCCGAGCTCCGGGATGCCGTACATGTAGCCGTGGTCGGTGAGCGCGACGGCGGGCATGCCCAACTCGACCGCGCGCGCGACCATATCGGACACGCGCGTGGCGCCGTCAAGCATAGAGTACTCGGAGTGATTGTGCAGATGAACGAAGGCCATGGATGCATCTCCTCACTTCATATGCTCAGAACAACGTACATGCCAGATGCGGAACGGAGCGACCCCACGGGGCGCTTTGGCCATCCGATTCCGGAACCAGATTCTAACGCATGGGGCGGACAGGTGTACGCCTTTGCGCCGCGTACGCGGAAGCACCATAGCGTGTTCGATTCCCCGCCGAATGTAAAATAACCCCTGGGGTAATTTTACATTGCAGGGGTGTCCGGCTCGTCCTCGAGGCGGTCGAGCGCGGGGTTCGCGGCACGGGCGCGGCGGTAGTCCTTCGCGAGCTTCACGATGCTCTTGACGGTCTCCTCGGCGGTCCGGCGCACCCGGTGCTCGTAGCGCTTGGCCTGAAGACGCGCGAAGAGCCCCTTCACGGGTTGGGCGAAGGCGTACTGCTCGGTGTACTCGAGCACCATGCCGCCCGCGCCGTCCGGGGTCGCCCGGTAGGTGATGTCGTTCGACCCGGTGCTGTACTTGAAACGGACCTCGTAGACCTCCGGGTAGCGGTACTGCTTGATCTTCACGTCGATCGCGGTGCCACTCGACTTGCCGCCGCCGCGCGAGCGCTTCTTGTATTTGAAGCCGTTGAGCTTCGCGCGCGAGATGACCTTTCCCGTCGCGTCCTCGATGTCCCCCTGCACCGATTTCTCGATCTGGTCGAAGAACTCCTCCGGCGTGATGTCGAGCTCCTTGGTGAATTCCATGCGATCCGCCTTTCTGCCGTCGTGTGCGCAAACCATTCTACCGTCTGCTACAGCTCGAAGACCACGACCTGTGGCTCATCGGGGGCGGCGGGGTCGGGGACCTCGACGCGCACGAACTTGAGCGTCACATGCTCGAAACCCGCCTTGTGGAGCACATCGGCATACACCCGCGCCTGGAGGGCGTGCTTCTCCCGCAGCTCCTCGGGGGTCTCGTGCGCGCTGCCGCCCGTCTTGTAGTCGAGCACGAGCGCCGCGTCCGGGTGGGCGGGATCGGTGCACAGCACGTCGATCGCGCCCTCGGCGTAGGTGCCGAAGCGCTCAGCCGCCTCCTCCATGCCGAGCGAGAAGAACGGCACCTCGGCCCGCACGCGCGGCCAGGCGCGCATCTCCGCGCGCACGCGCGACCCCTCCCAGCGCGCAAGCGCCCGCTCGAGGCGGTCGCGCTGGGCCTCGCTCACGCCCCAGAGGCGCGCGAGGGCATCGATGCGCTCGGCAGGTACCGTCTCCGCGCCCGTCTCGATGAGCCATTGCGCGGCGGCATGGAAGGCCGAGCCCAGGGCGGTCGGGTCCTCCGTCCGGCTCGCCTCGGCGCCGCGGCCGGCGGCGCTGCTGCCGGGCGCATCGGCGCGCGGGACGCCCCCGGGCAGGTCGGCCTCATCCCCCGCCGCGTCCGGGCGACGGTCCTCGCCCTCGGCATGGAGCGCAGCCGCCATCGAACTGTAGCTATACGAGTCGCGCGCCGCCGGCTGGGCGGGCAGGATGCGCAGCTCCACGGCCGCCGGGCGCGCGAGCACGACCTCGCGCGGAACGTCCGGATCCTCTCCCGCATCCTCGGCCGCGGACGCCTCCGCAGCGGCCTCGGACTCCGAGGGCGCGGCTCGAAGCGGGTAGTCCTCGGCCTTGAATTCCACGCACGGGCGCTTCTTCTTGCTCGTGGAGGGATACTTCATGTCCTCGAGCAGCACGAGCTGGTAATCGCCGGCGTGGGCGTCGGCGAAATCCAGGCGGTCCGCGCCCAGGTCCGGCAGGCCGCCGTTCTCGCGGTCGGCGGGGAGGATCCGCGCGAGCACCTCCCCCACGAGCGAGGTGCGGCTCCCGGGCTCGAGCTCGGTGGCGCGCTTCGCCCCCATGGCGAGGATCACCACCTCGCGGGCGCGCGTGATCGCCACGTAGAGCTTGCGCGCCGCCTCCTCGTAATCGAGGGCGTCGGAGGCGCGGCGCATGTACGTGAAGGCCTCCGCCGCCGTATCGGGCGCCTGGGTGACCTCCTCGTCGAGCACGAGGTCCTTCGCCGCGGCCATCTGGGCGTCCACGTCGAGCTCGGGGAGGTTGGGGCGCGCCGCCCAGAGCGTTCGGCCGCCCTCATCGAGCATGGCGAAGCAGTCCGCGTTCACGCGGATCCCGTCGCTCTCGACCACCGCGACGACCGGGTACTCCAGGCCCTTCGAGGCGTGGATGGTCATGATGTGCACCGCGTCCTCGTCGCCGCCGGAGAGCGCGGCGGGCGTCTCCTTGATATGCGCGACGTGGTTCGCGACCGCGCGGGCGACGAGCCGCGGCGAGAACTCCCTGCCCCGCTCCTCGTCCTCGATGATCGCCATCACCTTGAGCACGTTCGCGGCGACGGCGCGGTCCTCGGCGCCGCCCCGCTCGAGGCGGGCGAGCCATCCGGATTCGTTCACCACGTCGCGCACGATGGCGCTCATGCGGTCGCGCCCGACGCGCGCGAGGGCGCGACCGAGGATCTCCCGCGCGCGGTCGAGGAGCGGCAGCGGCAGGAAGTCCTCGAGGATCTCGCCGCGGACGAGCGCATCGCCCGTGATGGTGCGCGCGTCCCTGATGCCCGCCTCGGCGTTCCACTGCGTGCCGACCGCCAGGAGCTCGGTCGCCCCGAACTCGAAGAGCGGCGAGGTGATGAGCGGCGTGATGCCCTGCTCGCCGTCCTCGGGGTCGGCGAGGAACGCGGTGAGCGCGAGCATGACCCCTACCTCGGGCGCCTTGGGGAACACCGAGGAGCCGCCGGAGATCACGCAGGGCATGCCAGCCGCGCGCACCGCGCGGGCGTAGACGTCGGCGGTCGTCATCTTCGACATGATGATGACCATGTCGCCGGGGGCGAACCCCTCCTCGTCGCGGAGGCGGCGGAAGCGCTCGGCGATCGCCTCTGCCTTCGCCTGGGCGCGCTCCTCGGTGGTGCCGCCCACCACGAGCACGGCCTGGCGGCGCGACAGGTCCGGGCTGCGCATCACATGGACCCCGCCCTTCTTGGCGAGCGCAGCGGCGCGCACCTCTTCGCCGCACGACTCGAGGTGCAGGAAGTCATGGCCCAGGCGGTTCTCCGCGCCGCCCTGGAAGATGCGGTCGGCGAACTCGAGGATCTGGGCATGGCTGCGGAAGTTCACGTCGAGGTCGAGCACGGTCCCCGCTCCGGACACCGCGGCCGCCTTGGCGCGGAACACCGAGACGTCGGCGCCGCGGAAGCGGTAGATGGACTGCTGCGCGTCGCCCACGGTGCACAGCTCGCGCCCGTCCGGGCTGCACAGCAGGTTCACGAGCTCCACCTGCTGCTGCGCGGTGTCCTGGAACTCGTCGACCATCACCATCTTGAACCTGCCCGCGAACTCGGCGCGCACGACGGGGTTGTGTTTCAGGGCGTCGTAGGCGATCTGGAGCAGGTCGTCGTTATCGAGCACGTTGCGCTCGCGCTTGAGGGCGCGGTAGGCCTCCTGCACCTCGGCGGCGAGCGGCATGAGGTCGTCGAGGGCAGCGGCGTTGGCGGCGAGGTAGGCCTCGGCGAAGAACTGCGCGCGGGCTTGGCGCACCTCGTCCACGAACTCCTTCTCCGCGCCCGCCACGCGCTTGTTCAGCGTGCCGCAGGCGGCGTAGCAGGCGCGCAGCGCCGGCAGGTCGCGCGGCGAGGCGAGGTAGGCCTCGATTGCCTCGACCGCCTCGCGCGCCGCGGCGGCGTTCTTGAAGGCGGGGGTCTCCGCGATGTCGCGGTACGCCTCGTACAGGCGGCGGTACGAGGGCTTCGGCACCACCTGCTGGAACTGCTCGAGCCCGCCCGTGGAGGAGGAGACCTTGTTCAGGATCGCGAAGAGGATGCCCATGAGGCTGTTGACGGCGAGGCTGCCCGGGGAATCCGGCTCCACCTTGAAGCGGCGGAGCAGCTCGGCATGCGCGTCGCCGGCGTTCGCCAGCACGCGCTCGACGGCGGTGCGCTTGAGGTCGTCGGCGTAGTCCGCCATCTCGAACGCGGGGTCGACGCCGAGGTCGAGCGCATGGGCGCGGATGATGCGCGAGCACATGCTGTGGATGGTGGAGAACCAGGCGTCCTCGACGCGCTCCGCCTGGGCCTCCATGCCCTCCTCGGTGAGCGCGCGGCGCACGCGCATCTTGAGCTCCTGCGCCGCCTTCGTGGTGAACGTGATCGCGAGCACCTGGTCGATGCTCTCGAGGAACGGCTCGGGCACATCGGGGTCCGCCCATTGAGCGCGCGGCTTCGAGCCGGGCTTCAGGGCGTTGAGCACGCGCTGGGTGAGGACGAGCGTCTTGCCCGCGCCCGCGCCCGCCGAGACGAAGACCGGGCCTTCGAGCGTCTGCACGATCCGTGCCTGCTTGGGGTCTAGGGTGATACCGGCCATCAGCGCCTCTTCTCGCACATCTTGATCGGGCAGTACTTGCAGGAATCCTTGGCCGGGGCGGGGGCGATCTCGCCCGCCTCGAGCCGGTCGAGCTCCTCGGCGATGCCTGCCTCCACCGCATCGAGCATCTCGGTGAAGCCGAGCGTGCCCTCGGGCTTCTTCGATTTCTTGCCCGGCGCGGGGAGGTCGGGGAAGGCATACACCCTGCCCGAGGGGAAGGCCGGCGGCTCCATGGAGGTGAGCGCCTCGTCCACCATGGCGGCGACCTTGGGGCCGCGCGTGATGAGGTAGGCCGCGCCCTGAGGCGAGGCGTGCGCGATGCGCCGGTACGCCTGGGCGTAGATGAGGGTCTGCACCACCGGGGCCTTGTCCCGGTCGCGCCCGGGGATCCACGTGCTCACCTCGGCCTCGGCATCCTCGCGCGCCGTGGGGTCGGGGGACGCCATATCGGCATCGCTGCCACCCGTCTTGTAGTCGATGACCACGAAGCGCTCGCCCGAGCCCGCGTCGGGCGCCACATCGATGCGGTCGATGCGGCCGCCCAGGGGCCTTCCCGCATAGCGCAGGTCGGCGGCATCGAAGGAGTACTCGAACAGCTCCGGCGTGAAGATGGGGAGCATGTCCGCCTCGGCGCGCACCACGCCCTCGAGCATGGGAAGCACGCTCGCGAGCCGCGAGCGCTCGAGCTCGCCCAGGGGCACGTAGGGCGAGCGCACGCGCGCCGCGCCCTGCCGCGCGTACTTGCCGTGCGTGAACTTGCCGCGCGCGTGGTCGGCCTTGAGCTCCTCGAAGGAGGCGCGCATGAGCTCGAGCGCGCGCTCCACGTTCTCCGGCGTCACGCGCATGAGCCCCGCTTCGATGAGCCGCTCATGGAAGCGCTGCATGATGTCGTGGACGAAGTTCCCGCGCTCGATGGGGCCGAACGCCGCGTCCAGCCGCTTCGAGCGGGCGCGGTTCGTCACGAGCCACTTGTAGGGGCAGGAGAGGTACGCCTCGATGCTCGACGCGGAGAAGCGCCGTGGGACGACCGCGCCGCGCCAGACCATGTCGGGCAGGTAGAGGTAGGGCGCGAGGTGCCGGGGCAGGGCGTGCGCCGGCGTACACGAGACCGTCTCGAGCGCGAGCCCCTCCCCGCCCGACGGGTCGAGGTTCTGCGCGAGCGCGTACTCGGTGGGCAGGCCCGCGACCACGGCCGCCCCCGCACCGAGGGCGTTTTTGAGCTCGTCGAGGGCGAACGCGGGAAACACCTCCTCGCCCTCGCGCGTGCGCGCCACGTAGGCGAGCGTGCCCGCGCGGCCGCCCGCGAGCGCCCGGCGCACCGTGACGCGCTGCCGCTCCGCGGGCGTGGCCGAGGCGCCCGCGCAGCCGAGCTTGCGGGCGAGCACCGTGGCGGGGGTGTCCTGGCGGGCGCACGGGCAGGTATCGGCATCCAGGTCGAGCAGCAGCACCGCGGCGGCCGACGCCGGCGCGCCCTCGGCGGCGGCATCGAGCGCCGCGAACGCGACGGCGCCGAGGCCGTCCCCGCGCGCGGCGGGCTCTACCGCCGCGGACACCTTCACCGGGAGGTCGGAGAGCACGGGCAGGGCGGCCGCGGGCGGGGTGCCCAGGCGGCGCGCGTCCGCCAGGCACGCGAGCGCGGCCCCGAGCGCGGCGACCTCGACCTGCTTGGCCACCATGCCGCCCTGGCCGAACATCCCCGGCGACGCCGCCTGGGCGACTCCCAGCATCGCTTGGAGCGCGGCGCGGTAATCGCCCGCGCCGAGCGCCTCGAGCACGTCGAAGACGGCGACGGGCCGGCGCGCCGCACCGCTCTCCTGCGCGCGGTCGGATTCGAGCCGGGTCTCGTTGCTCTGGAGGGAGCGGAGCTCCCTCAGCACGCCGTCGGCATCCACGAGGCGCGAGCCGCGCCAGCGCTTATCGCTCGCGCAGGCGATCCGCGCCGCACCCGACCACACGCCGGCGAAGGGCGAGCGGATCCAATCCACGAGTTCGGGTGCCGGCCACCATGCGACCGGCTCCTCGTTGCCCATGCGGTCGAGCACATCGATGAGCATGAAGAAGAGCTCGCCGGCACGCGTCTCGGAGAAGCGCAGGCGCGCCTCGACGCGCGACGCGACCCCCCGGGCGGCGAGCCGGGGTGCGAGGTGACGCGCGAGGGCGAGCGGATCGGGCGATGCCGCGACGACGTCGCCTGCGCGCGCGGCGTCGAGCACCAGGACCGTATGGGCGGCGTCCCGGGCCGACGGGCCGGCGACCTCGGCGAAGCGCGCAGCCGGGACGTCCGCCGCCGTGCCCGCGGCATCCGGGTCGCGGGGCGCGCACCGCTCCACGGCCGCACCGAGGCGCCGTCCAAGCTGCGCCGCCATGCCGGCCATGCCCGCATCGACGCAGAGGAGCACCTCGCCCGCACCGGCGCAGGCCTCGAGCAGCTCGAGCGCGTACTCGGGAAGCTCCGGGACGCCGTGGACCGCCACGGCGCGCGCGCACGCCGGCGCGAGGGCGCGCACCTGATCCGCGATCAGCCGCGCGGCGACCGACGGCTCGGTGAGGCCGCGCGCGTCGAGCTCCTCGCCATAGCGCGCGAGCGCCTGGACGAGCGCGCGCTCCGCGGCGGAGAGCACGGGCGCGACAGCGTCGCCCTCGCGCGCCGCGGCAGCCTCCCCGGCGCGCTCGATATAGGGCAGGCTCTCGGCGGCCGCCCGGGCGTGCAGGGCGACGATGCCCGGCGTGAGCGCGCGCGGCGCGTCCCCCTCCCCCGCCTCCGGTGCGCCCGCGAGCACCTGAGCCATGAGGAGCTTGCGCTCGAGGCCGCCCACGAGGCGCCGCCCATCGCCCAAAAGCTCCCAGAGCGATGCGACCCACGCGCCGAGCGTGAGGACATCGACCCCGACGCCCATCCCCGCCCGCGCGAGCTCGCGGCGGCACGCGTCGCGCACCGCGAAGCTCGGCACGATGAGCGTCGCCCGCCCCGTCCCGGCGAGCGCGCGCTGAAGCCATGTCGTCTCTTCCCGTGTCAACCCGGTGCCGAGGGCACCCACCGCGATGCGTATCGCCATGTCACTCCACCCCATGTGCTCGAGGAATCGCGTTGCATGCATGGTACCCGCGCGTCCGGACAAAACGGGACGGAGAGGTGCCCGCCCTGCGCACTCCGAGCGCGCGGCGGGCGGTCGCCCCGCCCCACGTGGCACCTCGGGCCTTAGACCCGCTTCTCCATGATGTAGTCGTCCATGATGAACCCGGAGCCGATATCGGTCTCGACGGCGTCGATCGTCGTGAACCCGTTGCCCTCGTATGCGCGGATGCCCAGCTCGTTGCCCTTGTTCACGGTGAGGTACATCGCCTGGAGCCCGCGGTCGCGGCATAGCTCCTCATAGAAGCGGATGACCGCGCTCGCGAAGTGCTTGCCGCGCTCGTCGGCGCGCAGGTAGATCTTCGAGATGAAGAAGCGGTTCGTCTCCGGCTCGACGTGGCCGCCCGTGTAGCCCACCACGCGGTCGTCGTCCCCCGCGTGGATGAACCAGTACTCGTAGGCGTGCTCGCGCATGTCGCGCTCGATGGCGGGCAGCGATTGGAACTGCCCCACCATGTAGTCCGTCTGCGCCGCGCCGATGAGCGCCGGCCAGTACTCATGCCAGATCGCGCTCGCCAGCTCGGCGAGCTCCTCGGTGCCCTCTTCCGTCACCTGTTCGAACCGAGCCTCTGCCATCCGCCTCACTCCGCATCCTCTAACCGGACGATGACCCGGCGGTAGCCCCCGTATTCGCCGTTGAGCGCCTTCGACACGCGGCTCACCGTGGTCGACGAGGCGCCGGTCTTCGCCTGCACCTCGAGATAGGAATCGCCTTCGTCGAGGCCGCGCGCCACCTCGAGGCGCTGCGCCAGGTCGCACACCTCGCGCGGCGTGCACAGGTCCGTGAGGAAATCCTTGATCTCTTCCTCGCCTTCCACCAGGGAAAACGCATGGACCAGCTGCTGCACGTCCCCGCGCGCGAACAGCGACTCGATATTCATGGGCGACCTCCTCTTCCGTCGCATCGAGTGTAGCACAGCGGGCACGGCGCTTTATCGCGCTGGAGCGTCACCAGATGCCCACAACCGACCCGGAAACGCGGGCGGCGGTGTGGGTACAAGGGGCAGAGGAGCGGCGCGCCACGCGGGCTCGCCGCAGAAATCCCGCATCGAAGGAGGCACCATGGCCACCATCTATACCTCGAACGAGAAACGCATCGGACACACTCCCCTCGTGGAGCTCTCGAACATCGAGCGCACCGACGACCTCGCCGCGCGCGTGGTCGTCAAGCTCGAGAGCGCCAACCCCGCCGGCTCCGCCAAGGACCGCGCCGCGCGCGCCATGCTCGACGACGCGGAGGCCGCGGGGCGCATCCGCCGCCACGACGGCTACACCATCATCGAGCCCACCTCGGGCAACACCGGCGTCGCCCTCGCCATGCTCGCGGCGGTGCGCGGCTACCGCGCGGTCATCGTCATGCCGGAGACCATGAGCGTCGAGCGCCGGCGCCTCATGCGCGCCTACGGCGCCGAGCTCGTGCTCACGCCGGGCTCCGAGGGCATGGCGGGCGCCATCCGCGCCGCCGAGGAACTCGCGCGCACCACGCCGAAGAGCATCGTGGCCGGGCAGTTCACGAACCCGGCGAACCCTGAGGCGCACCGCGCGACCACCGGCCCCGAGATCTGGGAGGACACGGACGGCGCCGTCGACATCTTCGTCGCCGGCGTGGGGACGGGCGGCACCATCACGGGCGCGGGCGGCTACCTCAAGGAGCGCAACCCGAGCATCCGCGTCGTGGCCGTCGAGCCCGCGGACTCCCCCGTCCTCTCGGGCGGCGCGGCCGGCCCGCACGGCATCCAGGGCATCGGCGCCGGCTTCGTGCCCGAGGTGCTCGACACGGGCGTCTACGACGAGGTGGTGCGCGTGGCCACGGAGGACGCGTACGCGACGGGGCGGCGCCTCGGCGCGGAGGAGGGCATCCTCGCGGGCATCTCGTCCGGAGCGGCCGTCTGGGCGGCGCTCGAGCTCGCGCGCAAGCCCGAGAACGCCGGCAAGCTCATCGTCGCCATGGTTGTCGACACCGGCGAGCGCTATCTCTCCACGCCGCTCTTCGGCCGCGACTAGGGAAACGGGACGCCATGGCTCATGAAGGCAGGCGCGTGCTCGTCGCGATGAGCGGCGGCGTCGATTCGAGCGTCGCGGCATGGCTGCTCAAGCAGCAGGGCTATACGTGCCTGGGGGCGACCATGCGGCTGTACGACGGCGAGGACGCGGGTGCCGGCGCGGCGGGGGCAGAGCTTTCCGGCAGCGCTGGCACCGCCCGCGCATGCGGCAACCGCGCCGACATCGAGGACGCGCGCGCCGTGGCCGAGCGCCTGGGCATACCGTTCACCGTCATCGACTGCCGAGCGCGCTTCGAGCGCGACGTCATCGAGCCCTTCGTCCGCGCCTACGAGGCGGGGCTCACCCCCAACCCGTGCGCCATCTGCAACCGCCGCATCAAGTTCGGGGCGCTCCTGGAGCATGCCCGGGAGCTCGGCTGCGACTACCTCGCAACCGGCCACTACGCGCGCGTGGCACGCCGTGCGGGGGACGCCGGGGGTGCGCCCGTCTTTGAGCTGCGCCGCGCGCAGGACGTCTCGAAGGACCAATCCTATTTCCTCTACGGCCTCACGCAGGACGTCCTCGCCCACGTGCTCTTCCCCTTAGGCGACCTCACCAAGGAGGGCGACGTGCGGCGCATCGCGCGCGAGCAGGGCTTCGAGACCGCCGCGAAGCGCGACAGCCAGGGCATCTGCTTCGTGGCGGACAATGATTTCGCCTCGTTCATCGAGCGCCGGCGCGGGCAGGCGCTCCCCGAAGGCGATGTCCTGGACACCGCGGGGACGCTGCTCGGACGGCATCGCGGCGCCATCCGCTACACCGTCGGCCAGCGCAAGGGGCTCGGCGTGGCCGCCGCGCACCCGCTCTACGTCACGCGCATCGACGCGCGGGCGAACACCGTGACGCTCAGCGAGGAGGCCGACCTCATGGCCGGCGCGCTCATCGCGGACGCGTGGACGTGGAGCGTGCCCGCGACGGAGCTGGAGGCCGCGCTCGACCGCGCGGGCGACGCGGGCCTGCCGGTGTCCGCGCGCATCCGCTACCATCAACAGGGCCAGGCGGCCTGCCTCAAGCGGGCGGGCGACGCCGAGCGCGCGGGCTGCACGGGCGAGGCCCTCCGCATCGATTTCGCCGACGCGCAGCGCGCCATCGCCCCCGGCCAGGCCGTCGTGGCCTACGACGGCGATACCGTCCTCGGTGGCGGCAGGATCGTCCGCGCCGTCTGAGATACCGCGGCGACCGTAGGCGTGTACCGCTCGCACACGCGGCCGGGATCCCGCCCTTACCCGAGCTCCTCGAGGTACTCCTCGAAGCGGTCATGGAACAGCTCCGGGTGCTCCGGGTAGATTTCGTCGAAGATGCCCTGCACATAAGCCACATCATCCGCCGAGAACGGCTCCACCCGCTCATAGACGTAGACCTCGAGCCCATCCGCGAACGCAAACGTCCGCAGGAGCTCGTAGTGCGCGCCGATCACCCCGTCTGGATCCTGAACGAGGCGGTTCAGCGTCTCGACGATGCGCTCGGTGCCGTCCACGAGGTGTGTCTGCACAGGGTTGGTCGCCACGACGTAAGAGGCGTCGAAGAACGCGGTGTTGAAGCCGTCGCGCAGATCGACGTCGGCGTCCGCGGTCTCGATGGGGTACTCCGTGGATGCGGGCAGCACGACCCCGATGGGCAGCGTCGAGTTGATCTCCCAGCTCGCGCAGGTGAAGTACACCGTATCGACGCCGCCCGTGATGTCGGTGAGGTACGAGATGAGCGCACGGCGCTCGTCGAGGTCGGCCTCGATGCGCGGCTCCTGCAAACGCATGGGCAGCACAGCCGAGATGCCGGGCACGAACGGGATGAGCGTGAAGCTCTGGGCGAGACCGGCCACCGCGATGACAACGAGCGCAGTGGAGGCGCCGAAGGCGACAGCAGGGCGGCTGCCGCGCGCGCATACAAGGCGCAGGCAAGCGAAGAGGGGCGCGAACAGGACCACGAACGCCTGGCCGATGAACAGGTACCAGTGCTGCATGCCCAGATCCTGCGTGCGCCAGAACATGCCGAGCGTCACGACCGCCATAAGCAGGCAAGAGACCCAGACGGGCAGCGCCTCGCCCACACCCTGCGAGCCGCTGGCGTCCGCCCGCGCGTCGCCCCGATGCCGCTTGCCCCGCACCAGGAGCGCGACCATCGCGACGAGCGCGAGCACGATCACGGCGATCCCCAGCGACGATGCCATCTCACTCAGGCGGTCTGCAAGGGAGTCGAAGCGGAAGTACGCTTGGTAGGCCGTCGTCTGACCGCCAAAGAGCGACATGTAGATGAACTTGTAGAACACCACCGCCACCGCGAGGAAGACCGCGACGATGATTCCCAGGCCCCGAAGCAGCCGCTTGAAGAGCGCGCCCCGCTCCCCCGCCTTGACCTGGACGAGCCGCCACACCCACAGGACGACCGCGCCCACGGCGAGCCCCATGACGCCGTAGAAGAAGTACCGGCGCAAAAGGAAGGTTCCGCACACGCCGATGCCCACAGCGAGCGCGCGTGCAGGCGACGCCGTGAAGCCGCGGTCGACGAGGGCGATGGTCACGGCAAGGAAGAGCACGTATGCCGGGGCGTCCATAAGGCCGTCGAACGCCGGGTGCAGCACGACGGGCGCGCACAGCACGAGAGTGAAGAGCGCGACGATGAGCGCCGAGCGCGCAGCCACGCCCGTCGCGCGATCGTCGGCGCGGGCGGCATTCCCATCGGCCGCACCCTCCCCCTCGGAAAGCAGGCCGGCGAGCCGTCCCACGAAAGCGGTGACCATGAGTGCCGCGGGCACGAGGAAGAGCAGGACGAGCGCGAACATGCTCGGTGACCAGCCCTGCGCAATGGCTACCGGCAGCGAGAGCACCCAGCTCATGAGGTAGTTGTAGTTCATGTAGAAGATGGAGACGACGAGCTCGTGGAACGCCTCGATGACCGAGCGGCGGAGTACGTCGTTGAAGTCCAGCGTGTAGTACCAGTACGTCTGCTCGTCCCAGGTGGGCGCGAAGCTGTATCGCGCGAGGTAGAACCAAGTGAAGGCCGCGAAGAGCACGGTAACGGCGACGATGCCCGCGAGCGCGGCACGGGGCATGCGCAGAGCGGCGCGCCAGGTGCTCGTGGGAATGAGCAGTGCCGCGACGACTCCCCAGAAGCCCACGAACCCCGCGAGCCGGATGGAGAACGCCCGAGTGACGGACACGACGAGGAGAACGAACCAGAGCGCGGCAACTACGACGGCGCTATGCCTTAGAGCGGAACCCCCCCCCCTTGAATGTAGACACGCGCTGCTTGAAGTGACGTCCGCCCTGTTCCACGGCTACCCCCGAACCAATCATCGCAACATGATACCCGCGCAGTAGCGTAGCACGCCCAGGCGGAGCACTTCGGCACAATCTCGCGCTAGGAGCGCGCCGCCTTCTCGCGGTCGATGAGCATGAGCGCGAACGCGATCATGAGCAGGCCGGCGCACACGAGCGTCGCCCGGAGCCCCAGCATATCGAGACACCAGTTGCCGAGCACCGCGCCGAGCACGAAGCAGAGGATCGCGCCGAAATACAGCAGGCTGTTCTCCAAAAAGCCGCGCTCATGCGTGATCACGAAATCGTCGACGCTCTGGAGCGCGCTGCGCAGGTTGCCGATGCACATGGTCGTGGCCATGCCGTGGCCATGGATCTTGCGGAACGATTCGACCTGCATACCGCAGGCGAACGAGATGAGGCAGTTCGCCTGGAGGTTGAGCTCGGCGCCCATGAAGCTCACGACGCAGAAGATGAGCACCTCGGCGAGCACCGTGACCTGGCGCCAATGGAAGCGGCTCGAGACGCGCTCGTGCACGAGGTCCGAGATGACGATGCCCGCGGCGAAGCAGAGCACCGGCACGAGGTAGCGCACGGCGAGCGCGAAGTCGCCCTCGGAGAGATGCACGCCCGTGAGCAGGATGTTTCCCGTCTGCGCGTTGGCGAACACGCCGTCGCGCCCGATGTAGGAATAGGCGTCCATGAAGCCGCCCGCGAGCGCGAGGACGATCCCGAGCTCGATCGAATCGGACATCTGCCTGGCGCGCTGCACCCTCGGCCTCCTCACCCGCTAGCCTGACGGCACACCATTCTAGGGCATATGCGCGGCGCAACCGGCCGCGAGGGCGGAATCATCCGAATCCCGCATGCGCGGCGCCTGCTCGCCCGGGCCGAAGGCGCCTGTGGGCGAGATGTCGAACGGGAAGGTGCCGCACCGATTGAACGCCGCGATGAACATGCGGATGGCATTCGAGGGCGTGGTGCCCACGCGCTGGGTCGCCGCCGCGAAGGCCGCCTTCTCCTCGGGCAGGACCTTCGCGACGACCGGGGTCATGTGCTCTGCCATGGTCGATCCTTGGTGGAACGTGGGTGCTGCGATTACCTGGGCATGGGGCATGTGCCGACGTTGCACTACCAATGACCGAACTCCGGCGCATGCCGCATACCCAGGCGAGTACGTTTCTGCGTGTTGGTATTACTTAGTATGCTTAAGTTATACCCCGATACGTAGTATATGCCCGAACCCCCGCAGAGGCAAGGTTTTCATGCAAGCTATTGTTGGTTCAGCGTGTGATGGGGGGTATGGCCTACCGGATGCCGCCGCGATCGCCGGGGCGGCGACGTGGCTTCGCGGTGCCTCCCTGCGTCCGCGCGGCACGCGGGGCACCCGTCCCCTTGGAGCGCGCGGGATGCCGACGGCTGCGCGCGGTATCCGCAGGGCGCTCATGGCGCTGAGGTGCCGGGGCGGCGTCGTGCGCGGCGCGGCCGTCTCCCCTGCCCTGCTCGCCCGGGACGCGCTCCGCACGCACCCGCGCGCGACCGGCATGCTTCGGCCGGGCAGGACGCGGCGCTCGCTCCTTGGGCGCCTGAGTGCGCTCGACGCCTGCCTCCTGCGTCGCGGAGGCCTCCGCGGCACCCTTGCGCACTCCCGCCGCGCCGCGCTTCTTCCGCTTCGAGGTGGACTTCCCGCGCTTCGTCTTCTTCGGCGCCGTCTGCTTCCGCGGCACGCGCGCGGGGTCGATGACGGGCGGCTGCGCACCGAGGTCGAGGTCGCCGGCATCGTAGAGCTCGGCGGTCTTGCCCATGAGCGCCTCGATGTCGAAGAACTCGCTCGCATCGAGCTCGGTCACGAAGGTGAGCGCCCAGCCCTCCTCGCCAGCGCGGCCCGTGCGGCCGATGCGGTGGATGTAGTCGGTGGGCTCGCCCGGAACGTCGAAGTTCACCACATAGCGCACGTCGCTGATGTCGATGCCGCGCGCGAGCACGTCCGTCGCCACGAGCACGTCGACCTTGCCCGCGCGGAAGTCTGCGAGCGCGCGCTCGCGCTGCGCCTGGCTGCGGTTGCCGTGAATCGGCGCGGCCTTGATGCCCGCGCGCGAGAGGCGCCGGCAGCAGGCGTCGGCGCGATGCTTCGTGCGCGTGAACACGATCACATGGCGCGCGCCCTCGCGCTTGAGCACCTGGGCGAGCAAGCCGTTCTTCACCTCGAACGACACGGGCAGCACGTACTGGTCGACCGTCTCGGCCGTGGACGCGGGCGGCGCGATCTCGACGCGCGCGGGGTCGCGCACGAGGTCGGTGATGGAGCCGACCGCCTGCTCGTCGAGGGTCGCGGAGAACAGGAGCGTCTGGCGGTCCGCAGGCGTCTCGACCACGATCTTGCGGACGTCGGGCAGGAAGCCCATGTCGAGCATGCGGTCCGCCTCGTCGAGGACGAGCACGGCCACCTCGCTCAGCTTTGCCGTGCCCTCGCCAATGAGGTCGACGAGGCGCCCCGGGGTGGCCACGAGGATGTCGCACCCCGCTTTGAGGGCGCTGCGCTGCGGGTTGTAGCCCACGCCGCCCACCACGGTCACGGCGGTGTGCCCGGTCCGCGCGGCCACGTGCGCGCAGACGTCCTCGATCTGCTGGGCGAGCTCGCGGGTGGGCGTGATGATGAGCATGGCGGGGCCGCGGCCGCGCGCACGGCGCCGCTCGCGGGCGCTGCCGCGGGGCGCCAGGTGCGGGAGCGTGCTCATGGCGGGCAGCAGGAAGGCCGCCGTCTTGCCCGTGCCGGTCTGGGCCGCCGCGAGCACGTCACGGCCGGCGAGCACCTCCGGGATCGTCCGCGCCTGCACGGGCGTGGGCACCTCGTAGCCCATATCGCGCACGGCGGCGAGCACCTCGTCGGACAGGCCGAGGTCCTCGAACCGCACGTTCTCCCCGCTGCCGGAAACCGCAGCGCCGTCGGTGGTTTCTTCGATTGTATGCATGGATATCCTTGTCTTCGCGCGCTTCGCCATGAAGCGGCGTCTGTCGTTCGAACTGAGCTGTGAGCGATTCGCGGGCGCGCCGGGGATACCGGGCGCGATAGAGCCGCGATGGAGCAGATTCGCCGAGGCCAGTATAGGGGGCATCATCGCGCCCGCGCGCCGCCACGCCCGTGCCGCGCAAAAACAACAGAGGCAGGGTGCCCGGCGGCTTGCCTGCGGAAGCGCAGCTGCGGGATGCCCGCGCGAGCGAAGCGTCCCTCCTGGCACGCTTGGGAGCCAATTTCGTGCATGTTTTCGCGTAAACCTTGCTCAGATTTGGCTCCTAAGGCCGCAAAGTGGTAGGAACCAGTCGGCGCGCCGTGAGAAATGCCTGCTATTGGATGCGTCCCGCGCTGTGCCACCCCGTGCCATCTCGCCCCGTCGCGCCACATCCCGCCCCGCCCCACCGCGGCACGCTGCCCGTGCCCGGCCACCAGCTCCTCCGCGCGACACAAAAAGGCCAGCTACCGGGCACGCATTCCGCGCATCCGATAGCTGGCCGAATCGCACAAGCCCAAACGGGCCGCACGCCAGGCAGGCGCCCGCGCTATCCGCCGAGGTACGCCTTGCGCACGTCATCGTTATGCAGCAGTTCCTCGCCCGTGCCGGAGAGCGTCACGTGCCCGGTCTCGAGCACGTAGGCGCGCGTCGCGATGGAGAGTGCCATCTGCGCGTTCTGCTCCACGAGCAGGATGGTGGTGCCCGCCTCGTGCAGCGCCTGGATGATCTCGAAGATCTGCTCCACGAGGATGGGCGCCAGGCCCATCGAGGGCTCGTCGAGCATGAGCAGCTTGGGGTTCGCCATGAGCCCGCGCCCCATGGCGAGCATCTGCTGCTCGCCGCCGGAAAGGGTGCCGGCCACCTGGCGGCGGCGCTCCTTCAGGCGCGGGAAGCGCGCGTAGACGCGCTCGAGGTTCTCGGGGATCGTCTCGCGCGGCTGCGTGTAGGCGCCCATGTCGAGGTTCTCCTCCACGGTCATCTCCTGGAAGATGCGTCGCCCTTCGGGCACGTGCACGAGCCCGCGCTCCACGATCTTCTCCGCGGGCATGTGCATGATGTCCTCGTCCATGAACTTGATGGAGCCGGTGCGCGAGCGCAGGAGGCCGGAGAGCGTCTTCAGGGTCGTGGACTTGCCGGCGCCGTTCGCGCCGATGAGCGCCACGATCTCGCCGTCGTTCACCTCGAAGGAGACGTTCTTGATGGCGTGGATCGCCCCGTACCACACGTTGATGTTGTAGACGGAAAGCATTTACGCCTCCACCCCCTTCCCCAGGACTTCCTCCAGCGTGCCCGCGACGTTGATCTCCTCGGCGTCGGGATGCGCCTGCTTGCCCAGGTACGCCTCGACGACGGCGTCGTTGCGCTGGATGTCCTCCGGCGTGCCCTTGGCGATGATCTTGCCGAAGTTCAGCACGCAGATGCCCTCGCAGATGTTCATGACGAGGTTCATATCGTGCTCGATGAGCATGATCGCGATCTGGAACTGGTCGCGGATCTTCACGATGTTCTCCATGAGCTCGGCCGTCTCCGACGGGTTCATGCCGGCGGCGGGTTCGTCGAGCAGCAGGAGCTTCGGGTTCGTGGCGAGGGCGCGCACAATCTCCAGGCGGCGCTGGGCGCCGTAGGGCAGCGAGCCCGCCTCGTGGTCCGCGAGCCCCTCCATGTCGAAGATCGAGAGCAGCTCGAGCGCGCGCTCGTGGTAGTACTTCTCGCTCTTCCAATGGTGCGGCAGGCGCAGGACGCTCGTCACGAGGCCGCAGTGCATCTGGTTGTGCAGGCCCACGGCCACGTTCTCCTCGACGGTCATCGAGTTGAAGAGACGGATGTTCTGGAACGTGCGCGCCACGCCCAGGCGGTTCACGCGCGCCGGGTCCAAGCCCGCGGTGTCCGTGCCGTCCACCATGATGGTGCCGCGCGTGGGCGCGTACACCTTGGTGAGCAGGTTGAAGACGGTCGTCTTGCCCGCGCCGTTGGGGCCGATGAGGCCGGCGATCTCGGTCTTGCCGATGGTGAGGTTGAAGTCGTCCACGGCCCTGAGGCCGCCGAAGTCGATGCCCAGGTGCACGCACTCGAGCACGGGCGAGGAGTAGATGTCGCGATCCGGGATGATGGCCTGGCTGGGCACGGGCACCATGCGGGTGTTCTCGCGCCGCGCGCGGGCGAAGTCGCTGAACAGCTTAGGCATCTGCCTCACCGCCCTCCTGCGCGAGCTCGGGCTCGGGCGGCACGCGCCGGAAGCGGCGGCGCAGCGCATCCGCCGCGCGCTGGTACAGCTTGGTGTGCGGCACGACCATCACGGCGATGAGCACGATGGCGTAGAGCAGCATGCGGTACTGGTTGATGGGACGCAGCACTTCGGGCAGCACGGTGAGGAAGGCCGCCGAGACGATGGAGCCGGAGATGTTGCCCATGCCGCCGAGCACGACGTAGACGAGGATGAGGATCGACTGGTTGAAGTCGAACTGCGACGGGACGATCGTGGAGTAGTTCATGGCGTAGAGCACGCCCGCCATGCCGGCGAGCGCCGAGGCCACGGTGAAGGCGATGAGCCGGTACTTCGTGACGTTCACGCCCACGCTCTCCGCCGCGATGCGGTTGTCGCGCACCGCCATGATGGCGCGGCCGTCGCGGCTGTGCATGAGGTTGAGCACGACGGCCACGGTGATGAGCACGACGATGATGCCGAGCAGGAACGTCGAGATCTTGCTGATGCCCACCGCGCCCTTCGCGCCGTTGATGAGGATGACGCCCTGGCTCATGCCGAGGGCGGAGGAATCCGAGAGCATGGCGAAGTGCAGGCCCGCCGCGTCGACGCCGATGTAGACGTTGTTCAGCAGGTTCTTGATGATCTCGCCGAACGCGAGCGTCACGATGGCGAGGTAGTCGCCGCGCAGGCGCATGACGGGGATGCCCACGAGGAAGCCCACGATGCCCGCGATGACGGCGCCCGCGACCGCGGAGATGGCGAAGAGGAGCAGGTCGGATTCGATGCCCGCATACGAGAGCCATCCGGCCACGACCACGCCCGTGAACGCGCCCACGCTCATGAAGCCGGCATGGCCGAGCGAGAGCTCGCCCGACACACCTACCACGAGGTTGAGCGACACGGCGAGCGACACGTACGCGCAGATGGGGACGAGCTGGCCGGAAAGCGAGTTCGAGATGAGCCCCGCGCCGTCGAGCACCGTGACCGCGATGAACGCGAGGATGACGATCGCGTAGGCGATGATGGTCTTGCGCGTCTGCGGTTTAAGCTGCTTGATACCCATATCCCTCACCTACACCTTCTCGTTCACGGGCTTGCCGAGCAGGCCGGCCGGGCGGATGAGGAGCATGATGATGAGCACCCCGAACACCACGGCGTCGGCGAGCTGCGTGGAGATGTAGGCGCGCGCGAAGATCTCGATCACGCCGAGCAGCACGCCGCCGAGCGCCGCGCCCGGAATGGACCCGATGCCGCCGAGCACCGCCGCCGTGAAGGCCTTGATGCCGGGCATGGAGCCGGTCGTGGGCATGAGCGTGGGGTAGGCGGCGCACATGAGCACGCCGGCGATGGCCGCGAGGCCCGACCCGATGGCGAACACCATGGAGATGGTGCCGTTCACGTTGATGCCCATGAGCTGCGCGGCGTCGCGGTCCTCGGAGCAGGCGCGCATGGCCTTGCCCATCTTCGTCTTCGAGGTGAAGATCGTGAGCGCCACCATGATGGCCACGCAGGCGAGGATCGTGATGACGGCCGTCGCGGAGATGGTGAGCTTCCCGTCGAAGAGACGGAGCGCCGGCAGGCTCAGCACCGCCGAGAACGACTTGGGGTCGGAACCCATGATGAGCAGCGCCGCGTTCTGCAAAAAGTAGCTCACGCCGATGGCGGTGATGAGCACGTTGAGCGAGGGCGCGTTGCGCAGCGGCTTGTAGGCCAGGCGCTCCACCACCACTCCGAGCACGGTACAACCCACGATGGAAAGCGCGATGCCCGCGAGGACGGGCAGCCCCAGATAGCTCACGCTGCAGAAGCAGATGTAGGCGCCCACCATGATGACGTCGCCGTGCGCGAAGTTCAGCATCTTGGCGATGCCGTACACCATGGTGTAGCCGAGCGCGATGATGGCGTAGACGCTGCCCAGGCTCATACCGTTGATGAGGTTGGCGAGGATTTCCATCTCCCCTCCTTTCAAACATGAAGCGGAGGCCGCCCGATGGCAGGCGGCCTCCAGGTGAACCCCTTCGGGGCATGTAAAAACACCCCAGGGGTTATTGTACATGCCCCAGGAATCGGTTCGTAAGGCAACCCGCGCCATGTAACATAACCCCTGGGGTGTTTTTACATGGCGCGGCCGGCCGAGCGAACCGAACGCGAGCAGCGCCCTTAGGCGTCGAGCGGCATGTACACGCCGTCCTGAATGACCATGCCCATCGGCTGCTTGGAGACCTCGCCGGTATCGGACCAGGTGGCCGCCTCGCCGGCGGTGGTGAGGCCGGTGTAGGAGAAGTCCGGAGAGGTGATGGCCTCCATGAGGCCGTCGCAGATCTCGGACGCGTCCATGTCGGACGTCACGCCGGACTGCTCGATGGCCTGCTTGAGCACGTAGATGCAGTCGTAGGCATCGGCGGCGAACTGGTTGGGGGTCTCGCCGTAGTTCTCCTCGTACGTGGAGACGAAGGCCTTCGTGGCCTCATCGTCGGCCGTGGCGACGAACGGGGTGAGCAGCATGCAGCCCTCGGCGAGCGAGGTGTCGAAGCCCTCGACCGTGAGCAGGCCGTCCATGCCGTCGACGCCGAACCACTTGGGCGCGTAGCCCATCTGGTTAGCCTGGGTGAGGATGAGCGAGATGGGCGTGTAGTAGATGGGCAGGAAGACGAGGTCGGCGCCGGCGTTCTTCGCGTCGTTCAGCTGGACGGAGAAGTCGGTCTGCGAATCCTCGGTGAACGTGGACTCGGAGACGATGTCGAGCCCGAGCTCCTCGGCCTTGGTCACGAACGTGTCGCGGATGCCCATGGAGTAGGTGTCGTCGTTCTTGTAGATGATGGCGATCTTCGAGCCAAGACCCTGCTCGGCGATGTACTGCGCGGACGCGGCGCCCTGGTTGGGGTCGGTGAAGCACATCTGGAAGACGTTGTCCTTGCGCGGCGTGGCGACGTTGCCGTCCGCGTCCGGCTGGCCGCCGATGCAGTCGGTCGAGGAGCCGGAGGGGGTGATCGTGAAGATGTGGTCCGCGTTGGACTCGGCGGTCACGGCCACGCACGGCGTGGAGGTCGTGGTGCCCATGAGCATCTGCATGCCCCAGTCCTTGAGGTTGTTGTAGGCGTTCACGGACTTCTCGGCGTCGTTCTCGTCGTCCTGGAAGTTCATCTCGAACTGGACGTCGCCGCCGGCGGCCGCGATCTCGTCGATGGCGATCTGCGCGCCGTTCTTGCAGGCGTTGCCGTAGATGGCCGCGCCGCCCGTGGTCGGGCCGATGCCGCCGAGCTTGAAGGCGCCGGACGCGGCGTCACCGCTGCCCGCGGCGCCCTCGTCGCCACCGGAGCAGCCGGCGAGCGCGCCCATAAGGCCGAGGCCCGCGGTGCCCGCGACGAACGTGCGGCGATTAACGGAGAGGTTCTGCATACTGATGCGACTCGACATGCAAGCGCTCCTTTCATTCAGCAGCGGGCAGGACCGCTGCAACCCCCTGGGCCCACTCGGGGCGCACCCCGCGTCGGTCGATGCAACATACCCTTGTATCAGGTAGTTCGTGTTAGAATACTCCGATTTTCCCCGGAACGTAAAGACGGCGGGGCGCGCCCGGGCGCGAGCGCGGCCGCGGGGCGCCGCCGTTTGCGAATTGCATAAACCCTACCTGCGGTTTCTTCGGCCGCGCCGTGTGCCCGGGGCATGTTACATCTCTGTTTCGCACCGAGCGCGGCCGAGGCGCCGGAACAGCAGGCAGATGCGGCCGTGCACCGGGGCGCGGCCCTCCCTGCGCGCTGGCCCGCCGCAGCGAGCTGGTAGAATCCAAGCAGGTACAGCCGGAATGATGCGGCCCGGGCTGGCGGGTCCAATCATGTTGAGAAGGGGGCACCGCATGTCAGACACCATGCGCACCGTGAACATCGGACTCATCGGCCTGGGGACGGTGGGCGGCGGCACCGCGCGCACCATCGAGCACAACCGCGACGAGTACCTGCGCGCCTACGGCATCGACCTGCGCATCGCGAAGGCCTGCGCGCTCGATCCCGAGCAGGCGGCAGCGGCGGGCATCCCCGCGGAGGCGTTCACCACCGACTGGCACGACGTGGTGGCGGACCCCGCCGTGGACATCGTGGTCGAGCTCATCGGCGGCGAGCATCCCGCGACCGAGATCTTCGAGGCCGCCTTCGCCGCGGGCAAGCACGTCGTCACCGCGAACAAGGCGCTGCTGGGGCGCAACATGGAGCGGCTCTGCGCGCTCGCGCGCGAGCACGGCGTGCAGCTGCGCTGCGAGGCGTCCGCCGGCGGCGGCATCCCCATCGTGGCGGCGCTCGAGTACTCGCTCGCGGGCAACCGCATGCTCACCGTGGCGGGCATCCTGAACGGCACGACCAACTACATCCTCTCGCGCATGGCGAGCGAGGGCTCCGACTTCGCCGACGTCCTCGCCGACGCGCAGCGCCTGGGCTACGCCGAGGCCGACCCCTCGGCCGACGTCGACGGCTTCGACGCCGCGAGCAAGGTGGCGATCCTCTCGTCCATCGCGTTCCACACGCGCGTGACGACCGACGACGTGTACATGCAGGGCATCCGCGACATCTCACCCGTCGACATCGACGAGGCGCGCAAGATGGGCCGCACCATCAAACTGCTCGGCATCGCGCGCATGACGGAGGACGGCATCGACGCGCGCGTGCACCCCGCCATGATCCCCTCCGACCACATGCTCGCGAGCGTGAACGGCGCCATGAACGCCGTCTTCGCCGTGGGCGATTCCGTGGGCGAGACCATGTTCTACGGCGCCGGCGCGGGCTCCTACCCCACCGCGAGCGCCGTGGTGGGCGATGTGCTCGAGCTCGCGCGCGCCATCGCCCGGGGCGAGCGTCCCGAGGCGGAGCCCGAGCCCTTCGAGCGCCGCGTGGCCATCCGCCCGATCGAGGAGCTGCGCTGCCGCTACTACCTGCGCCTCACCGCGGCGCGCGCGGACGACGCGCTGCCCGCCGTGGCCGACACGCTCGAGGCCTTCAAGATCGCCGTCGCCGAGGCGCGGCAGGTCGTCGACGGCGGCGAGCGCTCGGTCATCGTGATCACCGAGGAGGCGCGCGAGGGCGATGTCCAGGCCGCCTGCGCCGAGCTCGCCAAGCTCGCGAGCATCGAGCGCGTGGCGAGCCTCATCCGCATCGAGGACACCGCCGCCTGGGCAGAGGGCGCCGAGGCGAACGAGTAGCGCGCCGCACGCTCGCACGCCTCCCCCACGCCCGCTTATCTCCTGCTTTTGCATATTCCGGGCAGTAAGCTCCCCCACGCGGCGGCTTACTGCCCGCATTCGCATATTTTGGGAGATACGGCAGGGCGCGCGGGTCGTCATCCCCGCCCGCGCCTCGCTGCCGTATCATAGAGGCGGTATGCACAACACCCAGGGAAGGGCAGGAAGCATGGTCTCTCGCGTCTATGTGGAGAAGAAGGCGGGCTTCGATGTCGAGGCACGGCAGCTGAGGAGCGAACTCGTCGACATCCTCGGCATCCGCGACCTCGATGGGGTGCGGATCGTGAACCGATACGACGTCGAAGGCATCGACGACGAGCTGTTCGCTGCCTGCGTCCCCACGGTCTTCAGCGAGCCGCAGGTCGACGTCACCTACGACGAGCTGCCCGAGGCACCCGGCGCCGCGGTGTTCGCCGTGGAGTTCCTGCCCGGCCAGTTCGACCAGCGCGCCGACTCCGCGAGCGAGTGCATCCAGCTCATCTCCCAGGGCGAGCGCCCCACCGTGCGCTCTGCCAAGGTCTACATCCTCACCGGCGCGCTCGACGACGCCGACATCGACGCCATCAAGCGCTACGTGGTGAACCCCGTGGAGGCACGCCTGGCCTCGCTCGAGAAGCCCGAGACGCTCGCCGCGCAGATTCCCGACCCCGCGCCCGTCGAGGTGCTCGACGGCTTCCGCGAGCTCGACGCCGACGAGCTCGCCGCGTTCATCGCCGACCGCGGCCTCGCCATGGACCAGGCGGACATCGCCTTCTGCCAGCGCTACTTCCAGGACGAGGGGCGCGACCCCACGATCACCGAGATCCGCGTCATCGACACCTACTGGTCCGACCACTGCCGCCACACCACCTTCGGCACCGAGCTCGACGAGGTCGAGATTGACGACGCCGTGGTGCAGGAGGCATTTGACCGCTACCTCGCGATGCGCGAGGAGCTCGGCCGCGCCGACCGCCCCGTAACCCTCATGGACATGGGCACGCTCGGCGCGAAGTACCTCAAGCACACCGGCCAGCTCACCGGCCTCGACGAATCCGAGGAGATCAACGCCTGCACCGTGAAGGTCACGGTGGACGTGGACGGCGAGGACCAGGACTGGCTCTTCCTCTTCAAGAACGAGACGCACAACCACCCCACCGAGATCGAGCCCTTCGGCGGCGCGGCCACCTGCATCGGCGGCGCCATCCGCGACCCGCTCTCCGGCCGCAGCTACGTGTACCAGGCCATGCGCGTGACGGGCGCGGCCGACCCCACCGTGCCGGTGAGCGAGACGCTCGAGGGCAAGCTGCCGCAGCGCAAGCTCGTCACCACGGCCGCCGCCGGCTACAGCTCCTACGGCAACCAGATCGGCCTGGCCACGGGACAGGTCTCCGAGCTCTACCACCCCGGGTACGTGGCCAAGCGCATGGAGGTCGGCGCCGTGGTGGGCGCCACGCCGGCGAGCCACGTGCGCCGCGAGGAGCCGCAGCCCGGCGACAAGATCATCCTGCTCGGCGGGCGCACCGGCCGCGACGGCATCGGCGGCGCCACGGGCAGCTCCAAGGCGCATAACGTCGAGTCCATCGAGAAGGACGGCGCCGAGGTGCAGAAGGGCAACGCACCCATGGAGCGCAAGCTGCAGCGCCTCTTCCGCCGCGAGGACGCCTGCCGCCTCATCAAGCGCTGCAACGACTTCGGCGCGGGCGGCGTGTCCGTCGCCGTGGGCGAGCTGGCCGACGGCCTCTACATCGACCTCGACCAGGTGACCAAGAAGTACGAGGGCCTGGACGGCACGGAGCTCGCCATCTCCGAGAGCCAGGAGCGCATGGCCGTGGCCGTGGCCGAGGACGACGTGGACGAGTTCATGGGCTACGCCCGCGAGGAGAACCTCGAGGCGACCGTCATCGCCGAGGTCACGCACGAGAAGCGCGTGCGCATGGCGTGGGACGGCGACGTGATCGTGGACCTGTCGCGCGACTTCCTGGCGTCGAACGGCGCGCCCAAGCACCAGCGCGTGCACGTGGAGGAGCAGGGCATCGCGCCGCTCGACCCCGCAAGCGACCTCGCCGAGGCCGCGCTCGACGAGTTCGGCAGCCTGGAGAACGTCTACGAGAGCACCGTGCCGCTCGTGCCCGGCGCCGAGGTCGATTCCTTCGCGGACGCCCTGCGCGAGCTCGTGCGTGACCTGAACGTCGCCTCCAACAAGGGCCTCTCCGAGCGCTTCGACTCCACCATCGGCGCCGCCACGGTGCTCATGCCCTTCGGCGGGACCACGCAGCTCACGCCCGCACAGGCCATGGTGGCGAAGTTCCCGGTCGACGGCGAGACCACGACGGTCTCCGGCATGGCCTGGGGCTTCAACCCCTACATCATGGAGGCGGACCAGTACCGCGGCGCGTACCTCTCCGTGGTGGAGAGCGTCTCCAAGCTCGTGGCGACCGGCTTCGAGCATGAGCGCGCCTACCTCACCTTCCAGGAGTACTTCGAGCGCCTGCGCGACGTGCCCGAGCGCTGGGGCAAGCCCGTCGCCGCCGTGCTCGGCGCCCTCATGGCCCAGGTCGACCTGGGGATCGGCGCCATCGGCGGCAAGGACTCCATGTCCGGCTCGTTCGAGGACCTCGACGTGCCGCCCACGCTCGTCTCGTTCGCCGTGGCGACCGGCTCGCTCGACCGCGTGGTCTCGCCCGAGTTCAAGGCCACCGGGCACCGCGTGGCGCTCATCGAGCCCGCCTGGCGCGATGACGACCTCGTGCCGGAGGCCGGTTCGCTGCTCGCCGTCTTCGACGCCGTGGGGGAACTCGCGCGCACGGGCGCGGCGCTCTCCGTCTCCACGCCCGGGTTCGGCGGCATCGCCGAGGTGCTCTTCAAGGCGTGCGTGGGCAACCGGATCGGCTTCACCGTCTCGGACGCCTACTACGAGGCGGACGCGCGCGACCTCTTCGACCACGCCTACGGCTGCTTCATCGTGGAGCTCGCCGACGGCGCCGAGCTGCCCCGGGTCGAGGGCGCGAGGGTCGTCGAGCTCGGGCGCACCACCGAAGCGTACGAGCTTTCCGCCTACGACGAGGTCGTCGACCTCGCGGAGCTGCAGGAGGCCTGGGAGGGCGGCATCGAGGAGGTCTTCCCCTACCGCACCCCGCACGAGGAGGCCGCCGCGCTGCCCGCGCTCGAGGCCGTGACGTACCGCTGCGCCGACGAGGGCCGCATCGCGCCCGTCTACGCGGGTGAGAAGTTCGCGCGCCCGCGCGTGATCATCCCCGTCTTCCCGGGCAACAACTGCGAGTACGACAGCGCCCGCGCCTTCCGCCAGGCGGGCGCCGCGGTCGACACGTTCGTCATCAACAACCTCACGCCCGAGGCGGTGGCCGAGAGCACCCGCGAGCTCGCGCGGCGCATCCGCGAGAGCCAGATCGTCATGATCCCCGGCGGCTTCTCCGGCGGCGACGAGCCCGACGGCTCGGCGAAGTTCATCACCGCGTTCTTCCGCGCGCCCGAGGTCACCGAGGCGGTGCGCGACCTGCTGCAGGCGCGCGACGGCCTGATGCTCGGCATCTGCAACGGCTTCCAGGCGCTCGTGAAGCTCGGCCTCGTGCCGTACGGCGACATCGTGCCCGCCACGCCGGACGCGCCCACGCTCACGTTCAACACCATCGGCAGGCACCAGAGCCGGCTTGTGCGCACGCGCGTGGCGAGTGACCTCTCGCCCTGGCTCTCCGCGTGCGAGGTGGGCGCGACCTACACCGTGGCCATCTCCCACGGCGAGGGCCGCTTCGTGGCGAACGACGACGTGCTCGAGCAGCTGCGCCTGGGCGGCCAGATCGCGACGCAGTACGTGGGCGAGGACGGCGCGCCCAGCATGGACCTCGCGGTGAACCCGAACGGCTCCGTGCTGGCCATCGAGGGCATCACCTCGCCGGACGGCCGCGTCTTCGGCAAGATGGGCCATGTGGAGCGTCGCGGCGACGGCCTCTACCAGAACGTGCCGGGCGAGAAGTTCATGCCCGTCTTCGAGGGCGGCGTGGCGTACTTCGCGTAGGCCTTTGACACCAACCGGGATCGCCCCGGAACGGAAAGACCCCTCGTGTCCGTCTTCGCTGCTTTGCGGCTGCGGAGTCGCGCGAGGGGGTCTTTCCATTTCGGGACTCTTCGCGGCGCCAGCCTCACTCCGGCAATGAAAAGCACGCGTAGATGACAAGGGCGCGACGCTCGGCACAAACAAAATGCGCCAAATGAACGGTTTTGCCGGGGATGACAAAGTATCCCCGAAACCCGTGAGGCTGCGACCTGCGAACTTTTTTTACCGCTCCCCCCTGCTACTGAGCGAACCCCTATAAAACTGCTCACTTGGGAAGCGCGGCGGAATCCTGGACCGCCGGATGGGAGGGGCGATGTACCCGAGGGAGGACAGGGGGAGGATCCTCGCGGACCTCGAGGAGAGCGGGATGCTGCCGGGGGCGTTCGCGAGGTCGAGGCC